>CAMZLS010000123.1 GCA_947311765.1 uncultured Helicobacteraceae bacterium | reverse complement strand
TTTTATTATTTGTATAGAGTATAAAGATTATTGTTATAAGCCCTTTAGTTTTGGTGTTTTGAGGCTTTTGATAGAGTGATTTTAGGTGCGAAAGTTAAGTCTTTTAGAAAGATTTTTTCATGAAGTTATACCCCTGTGATTAACAATAGTTATAGTTATAACCCGAACCCTTTTTCTTTGACCCCTTTTCGCCTTTTCACAAAAAAAGTGGATATTCAATCACAGGGGTGCAATTTGAACTTAGTGCAATGCTTCTGATTTATGGAAAATATTTGTAAATTTCTCTTCTATGCTTTACTGTCTCGATAATTATACAATCATTTTCTTTTTTGATTCCAACTCTATAATTACCGAATCTTATTTTGAAATATTTTTTATAACCAGTCATTTTTTCAACTTTTCCAATATCGCTTAAACTTGAATAATTTGGAAAATCATCAAAAATAAACTCTTCGATTGTTTTTGCATATTCTGCTGGTAGCTTTGAGAGCTCTTTTAAAAACTTTTTTCTATATTCAACTTCCATGCTTTTTAAGAGTCTTCTTTTAGTGAAGCATATAATGCTCTTGCATCTTTTAAAGATAATTTTTCATCATCTTTATTTTCATCCATAAATTTAAAAAGTGCATAGTCTTCTAGTACATCTGTGATTTTTTCATAAGTTTCTATATCTAATTGAACTGCTATTTTATGGTTGTGATTATCAATTATATAATTTGGTTGAAGTTGCATAACTTATCCTTTTAGAGAGTGTTTGACTTATTATAGCAAAACTCAAGAGAGTTTTGCATGAATTTTAAGTTACACCCCTCGTGATTGTTATACTCTTTTTGCTAAGCCCATTTTAGTTCTGGTTTGATATGCTTATGCGCGCACTCCGTTAGATAAGAATTGATTAAATTTTGATATGTAATTCCAGTTTCTTTCGCTAAATCTTTAAAGTAATCAATAGTATCAGTCTCAATACGAATTGAAATCTGCTTTTTAACATGTTTTGCATACGGGTTTTTTATAGAATTACTAAAGTCATACTCTTCTCTCATAACATCTCCTTGTAGCTTTTTTCTTCAGGTTTTGTAGCTTTTCTTGCTGAAATAAGACGAATAATATTTTGTCCATCTTTATAGCAATGAACTACTACAAGGATTTTTAAGGAACAACTTAATCCAAGCAAGATAAATCTATCTTCATCCTCAGAATGGTCAGGGTCAAAAATCAATCTTGCATTATCATCATCAAAAACAGATTGAGCTTCTTCAAAAGAAACACTGTGCTTTTCTATATTTGTTTTAGCTTTATTTTTATCCCAATTAAATTGTATTTTATTCATTAATGATATTATAATTATTTTTTCATATTAAGTCAAGTTTATGTCCAAACCCAAATCATTCCATAACTTCCCTCACACCTCCAAATTCATGATTACACCCCTGGAATATCCACTTTCCTCAGTTAAAATCCTTACATGTAAGAGACATCTTTGTTTTAATCTCTGTGGCGTTATAATCCCTAATTAGTTTTTTAGAAAGATTTTTTCATGAAGCTACACCCCTGTGATTAACAATAGTTATAACCCGAACCCTTTTTCTTTGACCCCTTTTCGCCTTTTCACAAAAAAAGTGGATATTCAATCACAGGGATGTAATTCCCAATTCTGATTGTACCATTACAACGGTATTACTATGATTAAACCCAAATTGTGCGATAGAAAATGCAAGAAAGAAAATTCAGTCTTGCTTCATCGAAAACTTAAACATCTTCTCCATAGCGATAGCTTCATCTCGCCCATACACAATAATATCTTTATCAACAAGAATTTCACTTGCATCTATTTTGTTAGGATAATCTACAAAATTTAAAATATGCTTGATAGTATTAATACGCGCTTTTTTCTTGTTGTCACTCTTTACGATAGTCCAAGGCGCTTTTTCTGTGTGTGTTGCGCTAAGCATCATAAATTTTGCAAGAGAGTATTCGTCCCACAGTTTTTGTGACTCCTTATCTACAGGAGAGAGTTTATACTGCTTAAGCGGATCTGTTTCTCTTGCCTTAAAACGCTTGGCTTGTTCTGCTTTAGAAACTGAAAAGTAAAATTTGAAAATTTTTATATCTTCATCAACAATCATATTTTCAAATTCAGGAGCATCTTTTAAAAACTTATGATGCTGCCTCTCTGTACAAAATCCCATAACGGGCTCGACCATAGAACGGTTATACCAACTTCTATCAAAGATAACAATTTCACCTGCAGCAGGTAAGTGTGTCACATATCTCTGAAAATACCATTGCGTCTTCTCTATGTCACTCGGCTTTTCAAGAGCAACAACACGAGCACCTCTAGGGTTTAGATGTTCGGTAATTCTTTTTATCGTACCACCCTTGCCTGCCGCGTCACGTCCTTCAAAAATCATTAAGATTTTTAGACCTGCATCTTTGACATGGTTTTGAAACTTAAGGAGCTCTACTTGAAGTTTTGCTAACTCTTTTTCATACTCTAGTGTCTCTTTTTTAACCCAAATCTGAACTTTTTCTGATCTGTTTTTTACATCTTCTCTTTTTTTTGCTTTTGACATTTATTATCCTATAAATTTTCCATTACTTGTTATCTGTGAATCCATAATCTCTATCTCTCTTGCACCTGAAATTGCAATTTCTGAATCGAGAGCATAGCTTAAGTTTTCATCACGCCCTTCGTAATCAACAGAGTTTAAAATCACCTTCATAGCTTCAAGACGTGCTTTTTGCTTATCATTAGATCGTATGACAACCCATGGCGCGTTATGAGAATGTGTCTGTTTTATCATATTGTACTTCGTCTCAGTAAAATCATCCCATCGCTCTTGTGCTTGCATATCAATCTCACTTAACTTCCATTGTCGTAAAGGATCAGTTTTTCGTCGCTCAAAGCGTCTTGCTTGCTCATCTTTAGTGACTGAAAAGTAGAGTTTAATCAAAATAGTCCCTTGACGAGTTAAATCTTTTTCAAAGCCTTTTACGCCTTTCATAAAATCATCGTACTCTTTTTTAGTACAAAAATCAAAAACAGACTCAACCATCGCTCTGTTATACCAACTTCTATCAAAAAGAACTATCTCCCCACCTTTTGGAAAGTGTTGAATGTACTTTTGATAGAACCATTGAGATTGTTGCTCCTGCGTAGGCTTACCAAGCGCAACAATGCGATAATGCTTTTCATCCATATAACGAGTCACACGACGAATCGTACCACCCTTGCCTGCCGCGTCACGTCCTTCAAAAAGTATAGTCATCTTCTGATTAGTATTTTCGAGGTGTTTTTGAAGCTTGATAAGTTCTGCTTGATAAGGTTTTAAAATCTGTTCTTGAGCACGCTTTTCATCTGCTTTACTTAAGGGTTTTTTGCCAAGTTTAAATGCCTTATATACATTTTTTAATTCAGTAAGACTAACAAGCTCCCCATTAATTTCATAACTGTTTTGAATATTTTTATCCATATGTCGTCCTCAATTTTTTTCTTTAGTTTAAGTATAGTCTTATTCTCCTTGAAAAAAGTATTTATACAAATTTAATCTGCAATCTAATTAATAAATTTGCTATGATGTATTAAAAATTATAGATAAAAGAGACTTCAAGACAAGCATTTTTCTTTTATAAAAATCAGTTATTAAGCTTTACAAGCCAAAATAGTGTAAAATGCCAAAACAAGAGAAAATTAAAGGAATATTTGATGAAATTTTTTGTTGCAACGGATCATGCAGGGGTCGATTTAAAAGACTTTACATGTAAGCTTTTAAAAGAGAAGGGGCATGAAGTTGTTGATTTAGGGCCTTATAGCAAAGAGCGTGTTGATTATCCTGATTTTGCTATTAAAGTATCGCAGAGTGTTTTAGATGAAGCGGGGACGCAGGGGATTCTTATCTGTGGTTCGGGGATTGGTATGAGTATGAGTGCAAATCGTTTTCATGGGATTCGTGCGGCACTCTGTCATGATGCTTATACAGCGCAAGTTGCACGCCAACATAATAATGCAAATATTCTCTGTTTTGGAGAGCGTATCGTAGGGCAAGGGGTTGCTGAGTCTATTATAGATTCTTGGTTAGCTTCTAGCTTTGAAGGCGGTCGCCACTGTGGTCGTGTCGATAAAATCGAAGCAATAGAAGGATAAAAATGTTTCTGCAATGGTCACTACTCACTATTATTTCATTAATAGCTATCTTTTTATTTGTAAAGATGTTTTATTTTAAAAGTATCACTCAAAAAGAGCAGCGTAGTAATGAGATGATGAAGCTGACCCTCCAAGAAGCAGAAATTCTTATCCGAAAATACCAAGTGCAACTCCAGCGTGCCTTAGGAAATGTTGATATTTTAACAGAAGAGCTTAATAAACTTCGCAATGAGATAAAAACACTCAAAGCAAGAAACTCCAAACACCGTATAGAGAGCGATAGACTCCATACAAAAATCAAAGACCTTGAAGGTCGTATAGACGCACTTTTATAAAAGGAAAACAACATGACTCTTAGTAGCCAAGATAAAAAAATAATTATCGATTCTATTCGTGATATTCCTGACTTTCCAGAAGCTGGAATTATTTTTAAAGATATTACAACCATGCTCAATAACGCAGAGGCCTACTCCTTATTGATGAAGCATTTAAAGCACCGTTATTCAGGCTACAATCTTGATTATATTGCAGGTATTGATGCTCGTGGCTTTATCTTTGGAGCGGCTTTAGCACAGATGCTTGGAATCGGGTTTGTGCCTATTCGCAAAAAAGGAAAACTTCCCTTTACAACTGTTGCTGAAA
>CAMZLS010000122.1 GCA_947311765.1 uncultured Helicobacteraceae bacterium | reverse complement strand
TAATAGAGCATAAACTAACTATACTTAGGGATGAAAATACAGATCCATTTCACTTTAGACTCTTAGTAGATGAGATTTCATATCTCATGCTTTTTGAAGCAACAAGAGATTTACCGCTAAGAGATACAACAGTAACAACTCCAGTGGCAACTGCAAGTGCTAAAAAACTAGATACAAAGCTTATGATATGTCCGATTTTAAGAGCGGCACTTGGCATGCTTGATGGGATTTTTAAACTTATCCCTGATGCAAGTGTTGGATTTTTGGGTTTTCAAAGAAATGAAGAGACACTTGAGCCTGAATTTTACTACGCTAAACTTCCTGAAGATCACAAAGAAAGAACAGCAATCATCATAGACCCTATGTTTGCAACAGGTGGAACTGCTATAGATGCAGTTAACTTTCTAAAAGAAAAAGGTGTTAAAGATATAAGATTTATTGCTCTTGTAGCTGCACCAGAGGGCATGAAAAAGTTCTCTGAAATTCATCCTGATGTTCCAGTTTATCTAGCAGCAGTAGATGAAAAGTTAAATGAAAAAGGTTATATTGTTCCTGGTCTTGGTGACGCAGGCGATAGAGTTTTTAATACTTGAGAACCGTAAAAAACAGCAATTTCTTGCTGTTTTTAGGTTCGGAACCAAAGGTGATATGCACTTGTGCATCACCTTTGGCTTTTTAAATGTTTATACAGCACCCTGATCTATCATAGAATCAGCTACTTTTCTGAATCCTGCAATATTTGCACCCATCATAACATTACCTTCATTTCCAAATTCTTTTGAAGTTTCATAAGATAAATCAAAGATGTTTTTCATAATACCTCTTAGTTTACTATCAACTTCAGCAAATGACCAATTACCCATGCTTGCATTTTGTTCCATCTCTAACTGACTTGTAGCTACACCACCAGCATTTGATGCTTTACCTGGTGAGTACATGATTTTATTTTCTATCATATAGTCAATTGCATCAGGAGTTGAAGGCATATTTGCACCTTCATTTACAAGTATACAACCATTTTTATGAAGATTTTTTATATCTTCTAAATTTAATTCATTTTGTGTTGCACTTGGGAATGCTATATCACATGGAGTTGCCCAAACAGCATTTGTACCTTCAGGATATTTACTTACTGGAACATAAACAGAATCTGTATGCATTTTTGCATAATCTTCTAGTGATGCTCTATTGATTTCTTTGATTAATTTTAAGCTATTTAGATCGATTCCAGCTTTATGGTAAATAAATCCACGAGAATCACTACATGTAACAGGAGTTGCACCCATTTCATAAAGTTTTTGTATTGTGTAAATTGCTACATTACCAGAACCTGAAACTGCTGCGATTTTACCTTCTAAGCTATTGCCAACTTTTTTCAAGAAGTTATCAGCAAAGTAAACTGATCCAAAACCAGTTGCTTCAGTACGAGCAAGCGAACCACCCCAATTTAGACCTTTTCCAGTAAGAACACCTTCAAATCTATTTGTAAGTCTTTTGTATTGACCATACATATAACCAATTTCTCTACCGCCAGTTCCAATATCACCTGCAGGAACATCGATAGTTTCACCAATGTATTTTGAAAGCTCAAGCATGAAAGATTGACAAAATCTCATGATTTCTCCATCGCTTTTACCCTTAGGGTCAAAGTTAGAGCCACCTTTAGCACCACCAATGTTTAGACCTGTAAGTGAGTTTTTAAAGATTTGCTCAAAACCTAAAAATTTGATAATCCCGAGGTTTACGCTTGGATGTAGGCGAAGACCACCTTTGTATGGTCCGATTGTATTGTTAAATTGTACACGGTACCCTATGTTTGTCTGAATTTTTCCAGCATCATCAATCCAACAAACTCTAAATAAAATTTGTCTATCAGGGATTACTATCCTTTCTAATATATTATTATTATCATATTTTGGCTCAGCTTGTAAAAGTGGCTCTAGTGAGATAAGAACTTCTTCTACTGCTTGGTAAAATTCTGTTTGACCAGGAGTACTTTGTATAGTACTTTTCATTACTTTTTCAACATACTTGTGAACTGACATCAATTTTCCTTTGTTTGCACTTTTGTGCGTTTTTGTTTTTCTCGAGAAGAGTACTCTTTTTTAAAAAGAGTTTTAACCCTCTCATCTCTTTTGGACCTATTTCATAACTTATCAAAGAAAGATACTTCAAAATCTCTTTTGGAGGTATGTTTCGTTCATAAGCATATTTTTTTAAAATATATTGCGGTATTTTAGTATTATTATTTTTAAAACTATCTGAGATTTTTTTATAAGTATAAAAATGTCTATTTACACTAAGCATGGCAAAAACAAATGGAAGTTTGTAATTTTCATGCCAAACCTTTGCAAGATCTGTATAGTTGTTGGGGTTCTCAAGATATAGTTTTAAAGCACTATCTCCAATATGAACTTCACCATCAATATTTAAAACTTTTGCAAGTACATTTGAAGTAGCTGAGTGAGGATCCTGTGTGCTTTTACTGTTTTTTTTAACTAAAACACTTGTAACATGTTTTTTTGCTACAATTCCTAAAGGTAGTGTTTTTATAGACTTGCGATTTGACTCAATACTAGAGATAAATGCACCATCAACTCTTCTATATTTAAACTCTCTATTTATTTTAGAAGGAAATGACTTTTTATATTCACAAGATTTTTTTAGTGCGTTGTTTAGAGATGATCTTTTTAAAAATAGGTGAAAAGGGAGTAAATTTATATAATCAATTTTACCAAAAATCATGCATACACTTTTTTTAGGCAAATTATATCATATAGTTAGACTATTTTGGTATAATCATAAAAAAAAGGTAAATTGCGATGCAACAATTTGGAAGTGACAACTATTCTGGCATCTGCCCAGAAGTATTAAATGCCTTAATTGAGTCAAATTCAGGTTCAGCAGTAGCATATGGAAATGATGAATATACTCACAAAATCTCAGAAAAAATAAGAGAGATTTTTGAGTGCGATTGCGAAGTTTTTTTTGTTTTCAATGGAACAGCAGCAAACTCATTGAGTTTAGCATCACTATGTCAGTCTTATCATAGTGTTATTTGTCATGAAGTTGCTCATATTGAAACAGATGAGTGTGGTGCACCAGAGTTTGCATCAAATGGCTCAAAACTACTTCTTGCAAGTGGGGAAAATGGAAAATTAAACCCGACAAGTATTGAAGAGTTGGCAACAAAAAGAACAGATATACACTATCCAAAGCCAAAAGTTGTTAGTATAACACAGTCAAACGAAGTAGGTGTTGTTTACAGTGTTAAAGAGATTAAGGCTATTAAAAAAGTTGCCGATAAGTTTAACTTAAAAATTCATATGGATGGAGCAAGATTTGCAAATGCCCTTGTAACTTTGGGATGCACTCCTGCACAGATGACTTGGAAAGCGGGTGTAGATGTACTTAGCTTTGGTGGCACAAAAAATGGTATGGCATTTGGTGAAGCAGTTGTATTTTTCAAAAAAGAGTTAGCGGAAGATTTTGAGTATAGAGTAAAACAAGCGGGGCAACTTGCTTCAAAAATGAGATTTATCTCAGCACAATGGCTCGGACTTTTAGAAAATGATGTTTGGCTAAAAAATGCTCAAAATGCAAATGAAATGGCAACTTACTTTGCAAAAGGAGTTGAAAATATAGATGGAGTTCATCTTATGTTTCCAGTTGATGCCAATGAGGTTTTTATAAAGTTAATTCCAGAAATAGAAGTTGAACTTAAGAGAAAAGGATGGATTTTTCATGCTTTTATCGGAGGTTCAAATAGATTTGTGTTCTCTTGGGATTCAACCAAGAGACGAGTAGACGAGTTAATAAAAGATATAAAGGAGATAGCATAATGATAAAAGTAGAGTTTTTAGGACCACTTAACAGAGAGTCAATAGAGGTAGATATAGAAAGCTTGAGTGATTTAAAAGAGATGTTTAAAGAGGATAAAGAGCTACAAGAGTGGCTCGAGATTTGTGCAGTTGCAGTCAATGACGCTTTAGTTTGCTCACTTGATACTAAAGTAAAAGATGGCGACAAAATATCACTTCTACCACCAGTCTGTGGAGGTTGAAAAT
>CAMZLS010000121.1 GCA_947311765.1 uncultured Helicobacteraceae bacterium | reverse complement strand
TGCCGATTTTGCTTCTTGTAAAAATTCTTTCATAATTTTCTCTTTTTTAGTTTGTTTAGATGTATTTTATCTAAAAGAAGAAAGGATTACGATAATATTTCCTTACAGTACCCCAACATCTTAACTCAAGCTTAAGCTTTTATGTAAATGCACGAACAATAGTTCCACCCATAGAATGAACATGTAAAAAGTGTTCATCGCACCATAGTTCAATATCTTTTAAAATTTGTACCGATTTTTCTTCTCTGATTAATTTCTTTTTATCAGATGTATCATCTTTAATTGACTTCTCCTAAAACCACCACTTTTCAATTCTCTCCAAAAGCAATGCTCATAAGCTTTGAACCCGGATTAATAATGACACAAATAAGCTTCAGTCTCTTCTTCGTTTGATACAACTTCTTTAGTTCAAAGTGTATTGTAGCATACGAGAAGATAAAAAATAAAATCTACATCGATAGGGTGGTAAGTGGAATTTTATAAAGAAGAGGAATACTACACTCTCGGTAGATATAATTTAGCTATAAGGGATATAGCTAGCCTGACATCTACCGAATATAAAGAAACTTTTCTAATCTATTTAACTTTTATATCTTTTTTCATCTTAGCAAAAGTTTTTTCACCGATACCTTTTACATTGACGATATCATGAGCGCTTTTAAACTTCCCATGCTTTTTTCTATAAGAGATTATGGAAGTAGCCGTTTTTTCACCAACACCTTTAATCGTCATCAACTCAGCCTTATCTGCTTTGTTTATATTTACTGATGCCATAAGTGAAAAGACCATCGCTAGAACTAAAAGTATATGTTTCATTTTGTTTCCTTGTATTAAAGTTGTGGTAATTATATAAATTGATTGCTTAATTATTGATTAAAATCTAGTTTCTTGATTTCTCTAAATACCACTCAACCGTCTTCAAAATCCCACTTTCAAAATTTTCATCAGCCTTCCAGTCAAGTTCATTTTCAAGTTTTGTAGCATCTATGGCGTAGCGTCTATCGTGTCCCGCTCTATCTTCTACGAATGTTATGAGATCTTTATAGCTTCTCACTTTCGGAACTTTTTTATCAAGAATACTACAGATAGTATCTACGATTTGTAAATTAGTTCTCTCATTACGCCCACCAATATTATAAACATTTCCAGTTTTACCTGTATGATATACTAAATCAATACCCTTACAGTGATCAAGCACATACAACCAATCTCGAATATTTTTTCCATCTCCGTAGATAGGAATACTCTCGCCTGCCAAAGCTTTTCTAATGATAGTAGGGATAAGTTTCTCACTGTGCTGTTTTGGTCCATAATTGTTGGAACAGTTTGTGATAACTGTATTTAAGCCATAAGTCTCTTGATAAGAGCGAACTATCATATCACTACTTGCTTTTGAAGCTGAATAGGGCGAGTTAGGAGCATAAGGAGTCTCTTCTGTGAAAAGATCTGTCTCATTGAGTGTTCCATAGACTTCATCTGTTGAGATGTGGTGGAAGCGCGGCAATTTATCTTGAAGATATCTCTCTTTCCACGCAAAAGGCTTCTGCATCCAATGCTTATATGCAACATCTAGTAGTGTAAAAGTACCGTTTACATTGGTTTCTATAAAAATAGCTGGATTTTTAATAGAGTTATCTACATGTGATTCTGCAGCAAAGTGAATAACACCTTGTATATCATACTCTTTAAAGATAAACTCTACTAGCTCACGATTGCAGATATCACCTTGTATAAACTTATAGTGAGGGTTCTCTTCACACTCTTGTAGGTTTGTAATATCTCCTGCATATGTTAATAAATCTAGGTTTACCAGATGATACTCTGGATATTTTTCTAAAAAATAAGGGACAAAGTTACTTCCAATAAAGCCTGCGGTACCTGTTAATAATATTGATTTCACTATCTTCTCTCTCCCATAGTTTTTAAACACTCATCTAGGCTATCTTTCCAAAAAGGGATGCTTAGATTGAACTCTTTTTTTATCTTTGATTTGTTTAATAAGCTGAAATGTGGTCGTTTCGCTGGTGTAGGATAGTCAGTTGTTTCTATAGGACTAACCTTACATGTAAGCTTTGCCATTCTCATAATCTCTTTGGCAAAATCATACCAGCTTAGAACACCTTCGTTGGAGTAGTGATAGATTGCCACGTCACTTTGTTCCTCGCAATGACCGTTCTTCTCTTTCTCATAATCCTCGTCACTGCGAGCGAAGCGCGACAGTCTGCTTGTTTGTTCAATTATCTCCAATACCACCTCCGCCAAATCTTTAGCATACGTCGGAGTCCCCACTTGATCAAAAATAACTCCTAATTCATCACGCTCTTTGCCTAAACGCAACATAGTTTTCACAAAGTTATTTCCAAAACTACTATAGACCCAAGAAGTACGAATAATGATACTCTTTGGAGGGCTTACATGTAAGAGAGCTTCTTCACCATCAAGTTTTGTTTTTCCATAGATGCCTTGCGGGTTTACATCATCATTTTCTGCATAAGGTTTATAGTTCTTCCCATCAAAAACATAATCAGTTGAGATATGGATAAGCGAGATATCCATCTCTTTAGCAATCTCTGCTAAGTTTTGAACGGCTAGATGATTGATAGCATCTGCGTTATCTTGATTTTCTTCTGCCTTATCGACTGCTGTGTAAGCAGCACAGTTGATAATATGGGTAATATTTTTTTCTTTACATGTAAGGCTTATGCAATCTTTACATGTAATATCTAAGCTCTCTCTATCTGTAAAGGTAAAGTTATACTCTCGATAGTTTTCATGCAAGGCTTGCAGTTCAGAGCCTAATTGCCCATTGGAGCCTGTTACTAAGATATTAAGCATATAAATTCTCATTAAAATCAAAGACTTCAGCATCTTTTAAAAGTGGCTGTTTGGTGTCTTTGTCTGAAAGTTTTAACTCTGGCATAGCAAAAGGCCACTCTATGCCTATTTCTGCATCATCAAAAGCGATACCTCTATCACACTCAGGTGAGTAGTAGTTATCTACCTTGTAAGCAAAAATAGTATCATCTTCTAAAACTACAAAAGCGTGAGCAAACCCACGAGGGATGAGAAGTTGTTTTTTGTTTTCAGAGCTTAATTCTACGCTTACATGTAAGCCAAATGTTGGGCTGCCTTTTCGTATATCTACGGCTACATCTAAAACACGTCCTTGAATAACTCGTACTAATTTAGTTTGTGCAAAAGGAGGGAGTTGGTAATGTAAGCCTCTTAAGACACCACGAGAAGATTTAGACTCATTGTCTTGACAAAAGTTTATCTTATAGCCCAAAAACTCTTCTAGTTTATCTTCTCTGAAAGTCTCTACAAAATAGCCTCTTTCATCCCCATGGACTTTAGGCTCTATGATGACAACATCTTTTATCTCTGTTCTAGTGAATTTCATCGTGGTATTTTTCCTTCAGTAGCGCGACGGATAAGGTATTGACCGTACTGGTTTTTCTTTAAGGGTTGGGCTAGTTCTAAGAGTTTTTCTCTGTTAATATAGCCCATTTCAAGAGCTATCTCTTCTATACATGCAACTTTGAGACCTTGGCGATTTTCTATCGTTTGGATAAAGTTTGAAGCTTCTAAAAGACTCTCATGTGTTCCTGTGTCTAGCCAGGCGTATCCGCGTCCCATAAGTTCTACTTTTAATCTTTTTTCATGAAGGTAGTCTTGATTAAGTGTTGTTATCTCAAGTTCACCTCTCTGTGATGGCTGAACATTTTTTGCTTTTTGGACTACATCATTAGGGTAGAAGTACAAGCCCACAACAGCAAAACTGCTTTTAGGCTCACTAGGCTTCTCTTGGATAGAGGTAACATTACCATCATCGTCAAACTCTGCTACGCCATAACGCTCAGGGTCTTTTACATAGTAGCCAAAGACTGTTGCTTTTTGCTCCTCTTTTGCATGTTGGAGACTTTTTTCTAACAGGGCACTTAAGCCATGCCCATAGAAGATATTATCTCCAAGAACAAGACAGACATCAGAATCGCCAATAAACTCTTCACCCAAGATAAAAGCCTGTGCCAAACCATCTGGTGAGGGTTGTACTTTGTAAGAGAAGCGCATACCTATATCTGAACCATCACCCAGAAGTGCTTCAAATCGTGGCAAATCATCAGGTGTTGAGATGATAAGAACTTCTGTGATTCCTGCAAGCATCAAGACTGAAAGCGGATAGTATATCATTGGTTTATCGTAGATAGGCACGAGCTGTTTCGAGACCCCTTTTGTTATAGGGTAGAGTCGTGTTCCTGAACCTCCTGCTAAAATTATGCCTTTCATGTATTGTGCACCTTTTTTTATTTTTATAATCTTATCCTATTGAGACTAAATCATTGATGAGTTTGATACTCTTTTTTTCTTAGAATAATTTTTATATTTCCAAAAAAATTGTATAGCTGAAATCATATGTCTCAATAAAGGTTTTATCTTTTTCTTGGAATCTCTTCGATGTTCATGATATATGAAATATTTAGAATTTATAACTGTTTTACCATATTTTTTGGCTCTTATAAAAATATCTATATCTTCCATATATAGAAAAAATTGTTCATCAAAACCGTGTAGCTTTTTGTAAACATCTCTTTTAAATGCCATAAAGCATCCGTGTGCAAATGGGATATCCGTAATACAATCTTCATTGACTTCAATGGTATCATCTTCTAAACCTAAGTTTCTTTTTATAAGCGAGAGAGGCGTTGGAATGTTTCGTACAACTTTCTGAGTGGAGCCATCAATATTTAAAACTTTAGGGAGTGCAAGTGCTATATCTTTTGTTTGAATAAACCATAATAGAAAATCATTGATTTCTTTATGATGAAAATAGATATCTGGATTAATAATGAGATGAATATCTGAGTGCTTTTTCAAATGCATAAAGCCTAGATTATGTCCTGCTCCAAAGCCAATATTTTTAGTATTGAAAATATATATTACATCTTTATATTTTTCTGTAATTTTCTTTAATGTAGGTTTATTTGAATTGTCTATAATTACAAGTTCTTTCTCTGCAGTGATTTTTGAAAAAGAGAGTAAAAAATTTTGTAAAGTTTTTTTATTTTCATTGTAAAGTACTAATGTTGCTGATATATTCATGTTGCCATTATAGCATGCAAATGTTTTAAAATCTCTCTTGGAGTTTTCTGTTCCATACAGAGATTTGTTTTATGTATGTATTGTAACGCATCACAATATTGACATGTAAGATTTTTATTTTATGAGCCATAGTATTAAGCCTATGTTGCGAATAAAACCGTGTTTATAAAGTTTATATCGCATAAGTAATTTTATTCTTTGTATTTTTGAAGCATTCTCAAGTGCTATGATAGCATTTAAAATATCTCTATTTTCTTGAGCTAAGTCTGTTTCATAAGCGTGTAAAAAAGCCTTTGCTTGAAGTATTTGTCTGCCAAGAACCTCATGAAATTCATCTTTTTGAAAATATTTGAGTGCTTTTTTACTAATGTAGCTAAGATTAAATTTTGGTGCACCTCCGCTAACGTTTGAGGCGTGTTGACGATAGGCTATCGTTGAGTTTGTGAGATAGTCTATCTCTCCAAAAGCCGAAGCAACTAGCCCAATCCAATGATCGTGCATTATACTCTCCTTTACAAAAGGGAGCGAAAGTTGAGCAAGTTCTCGATTGAAAATCATAGTGCAACCTGTGATATTGCACTGCATAGCGAGAGAGTTGATGCAATTTTTTGCAGGATTTAGATGAAAATGCTTCCAAAAAGAGTCTGATAATATGTGAAGATTTTCATCAACTACTTGCAAGTCTGTATAGACAAGGATTGATTTTTTCGATTTTTGTTGCTCTTGTAGGATTTTTATTTTTTTATAGCTCATGGCTACTTTCTCTTGAAGCCACACATCATCTTGATCGCAAAACATAAAATAAAGATGTGATTTGTTTTGCATGGAAAAAAGTAGTAGTATCTCAAAACTTTTTATTACCCCACTATTGGTATCAGCATCCAATAATACAATTCTCAAAGAAGATTGAGAGATAAATTCTTCAAGAATATTTCGGGTAGAATCGCAAGAACCATCATCTCGAATATAGAGTGTAAAATTTTTATATGATTGATTTTCCAAGGAGTTCAACTGCTCCAACAAAAACTTTTCTCCATTGTAAGTAGAGAGTAAAATTGCTAAATCATGACTCATAGTTATGCTCGAACAAAAAGACTTAGAGTCTGTAAGATATTTTGACGTATGCACTTATATTTCAAAATGCAAATCCTTTTTTGTATAAAATTTAGATTTGGCATATTGATAAAATTTTCTAGCATCTCAATCTCTCTTGATGATAATTTCCCACGGTGTCTCTGTAGTAAAATATCTGCTTGGACTCTATTGTCATGCAAGTGAAGTAAATATGGCTCATTTTTTCTCATGATAATTTGCATTATTTTTTTTATAAAGTGATACTTCTCGTATCCCTTAGCACCAATAGTATTGTTTTCATGCTGTCTATAATAGATAGTAGCATCTGCAACAATACCAATTCGCCCCAAACTAGATGCAATCAAAGCTATCCACCAATCATGCATGATAGCTTCTGATGGTATTGGATAGATTAATGTCAATAAACTTCTGTTTAGCATCATAGTGCACCCTGTCACAGTATTTTGAAAAAGAAGATAATTGAGGCTGTTTTTATATGGATCTGTTCTCTCATATTTCCATAATGAGGGGTGTATGATTGTATTGTTATTTCTACTTACATGTAAATCTGTATGTACTAACAGCGGAGTGTCCTTATGTAGTGATTCCAACATTTTCATCTTTTCTAGTGTAATTTCGAGTTTATTATGTTTCCAAACATCATCTTGGTCAGCAAACATTATATATTCAATAGAGTTATACTGTAAGGCTTCTTGTACAAGTAGGTTAAAACTCTCTTTGACACCAAGATTTTTATTTGATTTGATTATGAGAAGTTTATCTGGAATCAATGTGAAAAAGCTGATTATCAAGTCCAGGCTATTATCACTTGAACCATCATCACGCACCATTAAAATCCAATCTTCCTTACTCTGTTGCATCAGAGAATTTAGAAAATCTTGAAGATAGGCCGAGCCATTGTAGCTTGAGAGTAGGATTAAAATCATAATCTTTTTATGAGTGCTCTAGAAGTGTAGATAGGCATCTCTATCTCAATATTTGACAAAAGACCTCTTTTAGAAGAAAAAGTCTCTATTAATGCGTCCTCGCATAAATTTTCTAATGTATTAACAACAGTTTCAACATCTAAAATATCCAAGGAGATAATATTTTCAGAGCGCTTTGAAAGATCTTTGTTATCGTAGCTGTTGCTAATAACTTTCATACCTGCATACGCCATCTCAAGAGGAGGGTAGCTAGGATGGGGTGATATCATCAGGGATATACCAATCATAGATTCACTTAGGTAATTTGCATACTCTTCAAGTGAAGCTTTTCCAACAACAGTTATATTTTTTACATTACTTGCTAAAGTGCTGTCATATCTTTCACCAAGCGAATAGATATGCCACTCTTTACATGTAAGAGGATTTCTTTTTTGCCAGAGTGAGAGAGCATCTATGATAAGCTCAAAGGTATTTCTATCTACGGTGGGTCTTGCATAGATTAAAATCTGCTTTTTTCGTTTTGTTTCTTTGAGGGCTTTTTTAATGTTATCATTTATTGTGTAAGGAAGATAGTACGCATCACTAAAGTTAAATCGTTTTTGCATAAATAGTGCTAACTCTTCTGAGTTAAAAATTGCTACAGTCTTCTCTTTTTGCTTATAAGTGTTTTCAGCGAATACCCACTTAGCTGACCACGCATAAAAATCACTTTCATAATCTTGAATCAGATAGATAAGCTTATGTGTAGTATTGAAAAAACGGGTTTGATCTTCTAAAAGTTTAAAAGCACTTGAGGCTGTCCACCATGCAGTCGCTATAAAAAAATCATTTTCTCTTAAATACAGCTCTTTACATGTAACAGTTTCAACAAGCTGCATACCAATAGAATCATCTTCAACTTTTGTAAAAAACTCATAGGTTTGAAAGCTCTCTTTAGAAGCCTCATCAATTAATCCAATATCTACAATTATCCTGTAATCAAAACTCTCTTTAAGCTCTAATTTTAACGAGTTGAAAATTTTCAATGCAGTCGCAATACCCCCAAATATCTCTTTTGCATTAATCGTAGGTAAGAGTAAGTTTAAGCGTGATTTTTTACATGTAGAGGGGTAAGTGTTGTATTTGATATATTCAGCTACATTGCTTAATAATTTATCATCTTTTTGTATATAAGTATTAAATAGGGGTCTGTACACTATCTGCAAGGCAGTATCCAATTGTTTTTCATCATCAGATGATAAGATTGTTTTTTTCAGTGGATAGAGAGAGGTTCGAGCAATTTTGGCCCACCTATAGTGTTGTGCTTCACATATATATAAAAATGAGCGTTCTATTGCATGCGCCAAAGTACCATCTGTTTGCCCCATTTCAGGCTCAAAATCAGAAAAGCTTAAATGTTGATTTAAAAGTGGGCTCAACACATCGCATCTTCCCCAAAACATTGAACCAGATGGAAACTCTAGTAGCTGATGTCGATGTATATTTATGCCCATTTTTTTGAGTAAATTTTTAGCCATAGTGAAGTCATAACCCCAATTAATGTTGATTCGTAAGGGTATAAAATGTTGAGGAAAAACAATCCCTACATTTTTATGTTCAAGCATGTATATAATGGAGTTTATTACCTTGCTAGAACCTAAGAGTGTTTCGTATAAATACTCCCTCCAATCCAAAAGCCCTTTACCTCCATGGGGAGATTTTTTAGAGTGTAGATGAACAAAATAGGTATATTTTTCAAATACATCCCTAAAGCCAATAAGAAAAGGAGCAATATCTCTTCCTCTGTTTTCAAAAACTCTCACCTCAACGCTACCATTGCTGTAAGTAGAAAAATGTTTTAGGATGCTCTCTTTTTTCTCTTGCGTATCAGTGGATATATAGATGTCTGTAGTTTGAGTAATATTATTGATATACGCTTCTATATTTTTAGACAGTTCAGGATAAAAAATGTGTACTATTGCAGCTATTTTTATCTCTGATTCAGCTGTATTAAACTTAAAAGGTACTTCTAGAGCAAAATCTTTATTATCCTTAACTCGCAGTGTCTCAATCTCAGGATTGTTAGTAGGTGTTGTTTGTATGTAGTAAAAATCTTCAAAAGGTTTCGCTTCAACAGGAAACTCTTTTGAAGTAAATTTTTTACATATTTTAGAGGCAATTCTATAGGATAAGTAAGAAAACCCTTTTTCTCGCAACAATGTATATATTTTTTTTAGTGTCTTAAAAATATTATCGCTCCTTAGCTTTTGCATTCATAGATAAAATTCTACAAACATTAGCATTTGTCATTTTTAAATATTTAGCAATCTCTGTTTGCATATATCCATCTTTTAGAGCCTCTACTATTTTAGCATTTCTTTGAACAATTGTTTTTGTATTTTTAAAATGCACTGCTAAAGAAGTCTGCTTCATTCTAGTAGGTTTTTTATCTACATTTTTATACACACTTTTATGAAAGAGTTGGAGTTCTTCTAAATCACTCTCATTTAAAAAAGTATCAAAGAAACCATCCTTTAAAAGAGTGAAAATATACGAAGATTCTAATACTTTGCTGTATTGTTTTTGTAAAGCAAATGTGCTAGAACACCAAGGATAACTTCCAACTTTGGTGCTAATATTAGCTTTAATAGGATTTTCTTCTATGTATTTAAATAAGATATAAAGATAAGATTCATCGTAAACATACCAATTTTTAAACCTTCCCTGCCAAAGAGGACCAACTCTCTCATATTCTTTATTGAAATACTGAGCATATTTTGAGTTTATCTGTCTAGCAATCGTAGAGAGATTCTCTTTGCTTGTCTCTATGAGTAAATGATAGTGATTAGACATCAAACATAAAGAGTGTACAGTAAATTTATAACGAGATTTGCTTACATGTAAGATATTTAAAAAGGCTTTATAATCTTCCTCTTTTAAAAAAATATCTTCACGAGCTACACCGCGATTGATGATATGATGAAAACCAATGGTTTCTATTCTAGGTCGTCTAGGCATAAGTAAGCATTATTTTATAAATATATCTAAGGTTTTTGATAAGGTTAAAAAGAATCCCATCATTCCCATTAACATCAACATATTTCTATTTAAAGCTTTTTGAATGGTATGTTCTATTTTTTCATTGAGCAAATCAAATTTACTTTCTAATCCTACAAATTTATTTTCTAAAGCAACAACACTTGCTGTAGCTTCGTTAAGCTTATCGTCTAAATGGTTTATATGATTATATTGTGACTTTAGAAGAAGAGTATTGATGTCTTCTTGATTTAAACCTCTTCCTGAACTAAATTTCTCTTCTATTTCTTTTATTTTTGGAGAAATCATTTCAATAAGCATATCATCTACTTTTGTTTTGTTCATAGCAGTATGCCTTATATTTTAATGCTGCAAGTATAGCATAAAATTTCTTCTATGTAATTATTAATACCTGACCCCCTAATTTTGACCCCCTAATTTCATATTTCTTATTTAATTGTTTGACTTACATATATAAATTGTATATAATATAAAATAAGGATTGTATTATGCACTCATTAGCACAGCTTCAAAAACAACAAGTAGGGCTTAGACTACCTGTTTATCTTGTAGAACAGATAGATGAATTTACAAAAGAGTATAATCTAAATAGAACGGATATCATCATAGAGTCTATAAAATCTTATATAGAAAAACAAGAAGCAGAAGAGTTTTATAAAAGCTTTGACGCATCTTGTAAGGAATTAAAAGAGATCTTAGATAACCCTATAAAGGCAGATGAGCTACAAACTATAGAAGAATTTCTTGATGAGCTTTGAAATAAAGCCAGTAGCTGGCTTTAAAAAAGATTTTAAAAAGTTAGCAAAAAAATATAAAAGATTAAAAGATGATGTCCAAAAAGTCGTTTTGGAACTAAGAGAAAATCCAAAGTCAGGTATAGCTTTACGCTTGAATTGTTATAAGATTAGAATGGCTAATTCTTCTATATTAACAGGTAAGAGTGGAGGATTTAGACTTATATACTATTTTATTGACGAAGAAAACAACCTTTATCTTTTGAATATCTACTCCAAAACGCAAAAAGAAAATATATCAGACAATGAACTTGTAGAACTGTTAAAAATAAATGGTTTGGTTAAGTAAACGAATACACACAAAATATAATGTCTCCAGTTCTTTTAGAAATAATCTACCATCTTCCAGTGATTTTTGTATGATAAAGTTCCAACTATTATTGCAGCAATTAAGCCAAATCCATATAATAATTCAATTGTCATTTTCTAACTCCAATATTTTCTTGTTATATCGCCTAAGCGAAATAAGTTAACTACTACTCCGATTGCTGACAATAAAAATATAATAAATGCAAAATAACTTAATGCCCCACTATCTTTAATACCAAACATCCAGCTACCACCTGCAATAGCAAGCAGTAAAAAGAGTTTCTTGTAAATCAAATCGCCTCTTTTACTGATTATATCAGCTTTATCTTTTTTATCTTGTAGCGTCATAAGTGAATTATACAATAAAATAGTAATATATAGTAGGTTAGCATAATAAGGTTTCTGCTGAGAAAAAGAAATAAAATGGCGTTTGACACCATTTTGTTTTATTAATTATTAATACCTGACCCCTTATTCCAAGCTTTGAACCACAGCTAGTAAAAAAGCGTGAAATCTATTTAGATGGTACAGAAGATCTAATTTTATCACTTTAT
>CAMZLS010000120.1 GCA_947311765.1 uncultured Helicobacteraceae bacterium | reverse complement strand
TGATTTAGATTTGGCACCAGAATACCTTTATTTTAAAGCATTTGAAACGGATAGTAATTTAACAAACAAGTTTCAAGAGTGGGGCTACATCTAACAAATCACAGGAACGAATAATTTACCCTCGCAGCAAGTTGCACCCCAGCGATTGAATATCCACTTTCCTCAGTCAAAAACCTTACATGTAAGAGATATCCTTGTTTTTAATCTCTGTGGCGTTATAATCCCTAATTAGTTTTTCAGAAAGATTTTTTATGAGTGCACAGCCTTTTACCCACCTTCATTTACATACCGAATACTCCCTTCTTGATGGAGCGAATAAGATTTCTGTCTTAGTGGATAGAGTTAAAGAGTTAGGGATGACTTCCGTTGCTATGACAGATCACGGCAATATGTTTGGAGCTATCGACTTTCATCAGCAGATGACATCAGCAGGGATAAAGCCTATTATTGGGATGGAGGGTTATATCCATAATGGCGAAGAACTTGGTGATCGTACGACAAAGCAGCGTTTTCATGTCTGTCTTTTTGCTAAAAACAAGGTCGGCTATAAAAATTTGATGTATCTCTCTTCAAAGGCCTATATTGAAGGGTATTACTACTTTCCACGTATCAATAAAAAGATGTTGCGAGAGCACTCTGAGGGGATTATCTGTACCTCTGCTTGCCTACAAGGGGAGATAAATTGGCATCTCAACCTTCAAAATGAGAAAAATGTTAAAAATGGAGCAGGGGGCTACGAAGAGGCGAAGCGTGTTGCTTTAGAGTATAAAGAGATATTTGGTGAAGATTTTTATATGGAGCTTATGCGCCATGGGATTGGGGATCAGCTCTATATAGATGAGCAACTGTTACGCATCGCCAAAGAGACAGATATCAAGATAGTAGCGACAAATGATACGCACTATACTTTTCCTGATGATGCCCAGTACCACGAGGCTTTTATGTGTATCGGGATGAATAAACTCTATGATGACCCTAACCGTATGCGTCACTCTGTACATGAATTTTATGTTAAGTCACCTGAGCAGATGGCACGTCTTTTTGCAGATATTCCCGAAGCGCTAGAACATACCCAAGAGATAGTTGAAAAAATAGAAGATTTTGATCTTACCGTAAAGCGTCCAACACCACCAAACTTTAAGTTTACGCCTGAGTATTCAAAAAATGATGGACTTGATATAAATAACGCTCCTGATGAGCCTCTAGGCGAAGATGCTAGTGATGAACAGAGAGAAAAATGGCTCTCAGCAGAAGATAAAAATGATGCAGAATATTTTATATTTTGTTGTGAAAGAGGACTTGAAGCACGCCTCAAATATGTTCCAAAAGAGCGTCATGAAGAGTATAGAAAACGCTTAATCTTTGAGATGGATATTATCAACTCCATGAAGTTTCCAGGCTATATGCTAATCGTTTGGGATTTTGTAAAAGAGGCTAAAAAAATGAAGATTGCCGTAGGACCTGGACGAGGTTCAGCGGCGGGAAGTTTAGTGGCATTTTCGCTAGATATTACTGATATTGACCCGATGAAGTACGACTTACTTTTTGAGCGTTTTTTAAACCCTGAGCGTGTATCAATGCCCGATATTGATATGGACTTTATGCAGGCGCGTCGTGGTGAAGTGATTGATTATGTTGTAGAAAAATATGGACGCAATCAAGTGGCTCAAATTATCACCTTTGGTTCGCTTCTTGCAAAAGGAGTGTTGCGTGATGTTGCAAGAGTGCTTGATATGCCACTTTCACAAGCAGATAAGATGGCAAAACTTATTCCTGATGAGTTGGGAATTACTCTTAATGGTAAAATGAAAAAAGGTCAGATGATAGAGGGCGCTTTTCAAAAAGAGCCTAAAATCTCTGAGCTTGTAGAGACAAATGCACAAGCAGCAAGAGTGTGGGAATTTGGTAAAAAACTTGAGGGTTTAAAACGAAATTCAGGTATTCACGCGGCAGGTGTTGTTATCTCCAATGAAGAGTTGTGGCATAAAACACCTATCTATAAGCCCTCAGGTGAGGATACTTTCGTCACGCAATATTCACTCAATTATCTTGAAGATGTTGATCTGATTAAGTTTGACTTTTTGGGTTTAAAAACACTTGATGTTATATATAATGCGCTTGAGCTTGTTAAGTTGCGCCATGATGTTAGTGTGGATTGGCATAGTATTGATGTGGATGATCCAGAGGTGTATCGTGTGATTCAAACAGGTGCAACAGTGGGAATGTTCCAGATAGAGAGTTCTGGTATGCAAGACCTTAACAGACGCCTTAAACCCGATAATTTTGAAGATTTGATTGCGGTTTTGGCGCTGTATCGTCCTGGTCCAATGGAGTCAGGAATGCTAGATAGTTTTATCGAACGCAAACATGGTCGTGAAGCGATTGAATATACATTTGATAGTATGGAAGAGATATTAAAACCTACATATGGGGTCATTGTTTATCAAGAACAGGTTATGCAAATTGTGCAGACTATTGGCGGATTTTCTCTAGGTTACTCAGATATTATCCGTCGTGCTATGGGTAAGAAAAAAGATATGGCAGTCTATAATGCTGAGTTTTCTGAAGGTGCACAAGGTCAGGGCTATGACTATAAAAAAGCTTCTGAACTCTTTGACTTGATTGAAAAATTTGCAGGCTATGGTTTTAACAAATCCCACTCAGCAGCCTATGCCATGGTTACTTTTCAAACAGCGTGGCTCAAGACCTATTATCCCGAAGAATTTATGTCTGCACTGCTTACTTCTGATAGGGACAATACCGATAAGGTTGTCAAATACATAGATGAAGTAAAAAATATGGGCTTAAAATTGGCACCGCCAGATATTAATCACTCTCTCTTGGAATTTTCACCTGTTGCAAGAGAAGACCATACTGCCATTCTCTTTGGATTAGCAGCTATCAAAGGTGTCGGTGGCGCTGCGGTTGATTCTATCTTGGAGGTTCGTAAAGAGGGTGAATTTAAAGATTTTCAAGACTTTGTCAATAGAATAGAACCCCAAAAGGTCAATAAGCGTGTGCTTGAATCCGTCACAAAAGCAGGAGGTTTTGACTGCTTTGGACTCTCAAGAAAGGCGATACTCCAGCAGATAGAGGATATTATCCAAACTGCTAAAGATGCCTCTTTGGCAAAGAAAAATGCTATGGGTTCACTTTTCGGGGATGATGCAGAGATTACAACAGTTGCGCTCAATCTTAAAAATGAGGAGGAGTATAGCCTCAAAGAGATTTTAGAGTTTGAAAAAGATACTTTGGGATTTTATGTTTCAGGACACCCACTAGATGATTTTCGTGAGCAGATAGATAAGATAAATTATACACTCTCATCTGAAGTAGAGAGTGTCGAAGATGGCTCCTTTGCTATTTTTATCGGTAAGGTCGAAGAGATTACAAAAAAGATTTCCAAAAAAGGTAACGCCTTTGGTATCTTAAATCTTATGGATTTTCATGGCAATATCGAGATGATGCTTTTTAGTGATAAACTTGAGCAGTTAGAGGGTATGGACCTAGAAGAGCCTGTCGCCTTTAAGGTGAAAATCACCCACACTGAGATGTTTACACGCATAGCAGTCACAAAAATAATGACACTTAAAGAGGTCAGCAAAGAGGCAAAAAAAGTAAAAACAAAGATAACAGAAAAACCACCAGAACCTCTGCATCTTCACTTACGAATGTCACAAGAGAGTGAGCAGTTAGAAAAACTCTACCACTTAATCCGCCAGTTTCCCGGCAGACGACCCCTGCAACTTACCTTGGTCTCTAAACTACAAAATGTTGTTATCGATTCAGCCATTAGAGTAGATGGAAGAGTTATAGAGGAATTGGAAAAACTTAATTTTGTGGATGTGGCGTAATATAAAACTAAAAGTAGGTGACTTTGCTAAAAACAGCCCTCTTGAGAAGCTGTTTTCAAAGAGTGCTTAAAGTATTTTGAATAAAAAGTGCTAAAAGTATCAAAAGCAAAATAGCACCCGAGCGGTTATAAAGCTTATTTGCTAAAATAAGCAAGAGTGTCAAAGAAGCTCCTATCATCATATAGATATCGTATTGACTCGTTTGCATGTTTACATGTAAAGGCGCAAGGAGTGATGCTCCTCCTAAAACCATAGAAAAATTAGCAACATTTGAGCCGATAATATTGCCTATACTCATATCTGCGTGACCTTTTTTAATTGCCACGATAGAGACAACAAGCTCAGGCAGTGATGTACCAAGAGAGATAAGAAAAATCCCGATAATCCACTCACTTACTCCAAATGTGCGTGCAATATTTGAACCACTTTCCACAACAAAATGCGCACCACCGATCGTAAGAGCAAAGCCAATAAATAGCAAGGCGATAGTTTTCCCCCAAGCAAAACTCTCTTTTACTAACTCTTCGTCAATCTCTAAATCCTTTTTTGAACTTGAAAAGAGAAAAAAGAGATATGCTCCCATCATTAAAAGAAATAAAATCCCATCAAAACGCCCGATTTCACCATCATAAATCATAATCATAAAAACAATAACAGGCATCAGTATCCACGCACTATCTTTTGCAAACAAATCGCGTTTTGGAGCCATTTTTTTAGCAATAAAAAAGACAATACCTAAAACAAGCGTGATATTAAAAAGAACACTCCCTACAACATTAGCGATAGCCATATCGCTTTTTCCTTGCGCACTCGCCATCATGGAAGCCGCCATTTCAGGTAAAGAAGTCCCAAAAGCCACCAAGGTAGCCCCAATCACAAAATGTGAAATATTAAAATGTAAGGCAATGCGTTCAGACTCTTTGATGATAAAATCAGCACCAAAAACCAAAGCTCCCATGGCCGCGATAAAAATAATAAAATCCACTTATATATCCTTCTGTGTTCTTACAATTAGACTTTCAGGCAAGTCAAATAGCTTAATTAACTCTTCTTCTTTCTCACGCATCTCTCCACTATCAACTTCATGATCAAAGCCAAGCAGATGCAGTAGTCCATGAATATAAAGCAGCGTAAATTCATCTTGCTCGCTATGCCCAAGATCTAATGCTACCTTTTTCACATAATCATCACAGATGATAATACTCCCCAGAGGAGCCATAGGCATAGGTTCATTAGGAAAACTTAAAACATCCGTAGGTGCATCTATCTGACGAAACTGTGCATTTATCTTAGTAATATTATCCTTACATGTAAGCAATAGTTCCACATCAAGATTTGTTAATAAATCAGTAATCTTTTGCAATACCTCAAGAGTATAATGTGATAATGTTGTATTTTCATAGTCAATCATGCGCGTATTATATCTTTAAAGTAGCAATTCTTCACATCCATTGGCTTATTAATGGCAATTTTTAAAAGAAATTTTTTCGATATTGTATAGTAGCAGTGTTACTATTGTACCAAATATCGCTCCAGCGATAACATCACTGACATAATGGTTCCAGCTTAGGACGCGTGAAAGTGCCATTGCAGAGGCATAGACATAAAAAGCAGGCCAGTATCGTGGAAACATAAGTGTGAGAACAGTTGCGATTGTAAAGGCTGTCGTAGTATGTCCTGACGGGAAAGAGTGATAGTCGTATGCTGAGGGTAGCACAAACCATTCAAAACCAAAGATTTCCTCTTTTTTCAATAAAATAGGACGGGCTTTTCCAAAAATAATCTTGATGATATTAACGCTTAACCCAGTAACAACGATGCTGATAAAAAGAAAGGCTACTCTTTTTGCGTAAAGTTCATTTTTTTTGTAATATTTCCATATAAGCCACAATATTGCAGAGCCAATAAGCCAATAAGTAGAGTCAGCCCCGAGACTTAAGGTATTGAAAATAGGTAAAAATAGTGCCTCATGCGCAAAGGCATAGCGAGCAACACTTTCATCTACGAAGAAGTAAGCTGGTAAAATTAACAGCGTAGCAATACTAAGAATAAGCGTTATACCATGAGAAGTTTTCACTTTTTAATCCCTTGAAAATCTGTGCATAATTTATACTCGATTGTGTTTACTTTGTTGTCATTTAAGATGATATCAATAGTTTTTAGATTCTTTACATGTAAGCAGTTCATTTTACTCTCTACTTTTGATTTGAAATCGTGGGTATCTATAAAAATAAGGTCTCTACCTAGCGGGTTTTTCTTCTGCCATATATCAAACTGATCGTTTCGGGTGTCAATAAGAAAAATATCACTTTCGTAAGGGAGATTGTAAAATATTGCGCGAGAAGCAAGAGACCAGTTTGTCACTGCAATGGCTTGATTGTCTGTAATAAGTGCGTTTGCTTCTTTCATAATCGTATCAAAACCGTAGATATCACGATGAAGAGATTGATAATCAGGTAGAGGAATAAACTTAAAAATCAGCTCAAGATATAAAATCATAGAGATAACAAAAGAGAAAATCACAGAGTACTTGATATAGCGATGCCAAAGGCCGACTTTTTCATACAAAAACATACTCCCGATAGGAATCATTAGCAGATAAAAGAGCGCAGTCCAGTGAGGCAAGGCACGGTTATAAAGTGAGGTATAAGTAAAAAATACAATAATTACCAAGCCAAAAATACCACTTAAAAAGAGCGCATCATTTTTTGAACGAAGTGAGCGATAGAGTCCATAAAAAGCTACGGGAAATAAAAAAGGACTGTATGCCCCAAACTGTGCACCGACAGAAGCTCCAAAACCTTTCCAGTTGATATGACTTTCTCCTGCCACATGACCCGCTTGAAAAGCAAAACTAATCCAATCATGCCCAATATTCCAAATAACAACAGGGCTGGCAATAAGAGCAGCGATAAGGACAGAGGGGATAATTTTAGGTGAGAGAAAAAGCTCATACCGTTTTTTGATAAGAAGATAGAGAACAATCGCAATAACAAATAAAAAGGCGGTATATTTTGCAAGTCCAGCAAGACCAAGCAAGACTCCTAAAAGAAGCCAATCTATGAGTCTATCGCTTTTTTCAACCCCAAGGGTAGCAAAAATGATAGGGATAATTAGTGCAAAAAGGAGGGTTTCTGGCATTAACATCACAAAGAGTGCATTGAAGATAAAGGCACTATTAAGGGCGATAACACTAAAGAGTGATACTTGAGGTTTATTGCTTACATGTAAGAGCAGTTTATAAGAGCTCAATGAGGCGATAATACCGATAATAATAGCAGGAACACGCGCTCCAAATTCATTCATTCCAAAGATTGAGGTAAAAATATACTCCGTCCAGCCAACAAGAGGTGGATGATCAAAGTAACTTAAATCAAGAAAATAGCCATACAGCACATAGTGCGCCTCATCAACACCAAGACCAACATTGGGCGCAACGCTAAGACGAAAAATCGCCAATATAGCTAAAAAGAGAAAAAGGTGCACTGTGTAGTTAGTTTTTGAGAGCATCTAGGTGTGGTTTGATAGTATTAAAAACCCACTCGGGTGTGATAACTTGGATACATTGGTTATCGCTACAAGGTGTTTTTCTATGATTTGCAGCACTGACACAAGGGCTGCATGCCAACCCAGCAAAAATTGGCGTACTTGAACCTAGTGAACCATATAGAGCAGGGGTTTCAGGCCCAAAAATAACAAAGGTATGCATATCAGTAATAGAGGCAAAATGCGCAGGTCCAGAGTCGTTTGTTAGCATAAAAGCACTTACGCTATATAGATGCGGCAGTTGTAAAAACTTCACACCGCCTGCAAAGTTGACGCAACGAGGATTATTAACACTTTCAGCAAGAATTTGCGCGCCCTCATACTCAGTAGGTGCGCCTGTAAGTAAGACGATGACATCTTCACAATAGGCTAAAATCCCACGAATAACATCAGCATAATTCTCTCTGCCCCAACGGCGTTGTGGCAGTAAATCAGAAGCGTTAGAATTGACTAAAATAACAGGATTTTTCTCTGCATCAAATCCTTCGTAATAGGTAGCGATAGTGTCAAGAACTACTTTTTTCTCCGCATCACTCACTGTAACTTTTACAATCTGAATCTCATCATCACCAATGATGCGTTTTGTAAAAGGGAGTTCCTGCTTTTGGCTTAAAAGTGCATCGACTAATCCTACAAAACTTTTCGCGATATGCTGATGAGGATTGTAAGAGACCTTGTGCGTGAGTAGGTCACCACGGTAAAGACCCTCGTTGTGAAAACTGTGAAAACCGACACGGTTTGTTGCTCCGCACAGTCCTGTAAGCAGTGCGGTAAAGCGTGAGAAGAGTTCAAGGTCGATAACAGAATCTATCTCTTTTTCTCTACACCATTTGAGAAACTTTAAGGTCGATAGAGCGATAGGCACTAAGCCATCTTCATCAATAGTGAAAATATTTTCCTCTTTGATCGTGCCTAAAAGTTGCAGACTTGGCTTGTTCTTTTTAAAAATAACAAAATAAAGTTCGCCTTCAATATTTGCCTTGAGTTTGCGCATAGCAGGATCAACAATGATAGCACTGCCCATCTCTGAGAGCTCCACAAGCAGAACATTTTTAGCTTTTTTCTTCTGTTTTGGAATAAGTTTTTGAAATAGTGTCGTTATGAAAGTAAGGGGGATCCCAGCGTAGTAATCCACAGCGCGCATGGTATCAACGGTCATGTTTTCTCCTGAATAAGTTGTTTGTTTCTATTCCAAAACCATGCACCTGGAAGTGCAGCTAGAATGAGTAAAAGCCCATAAAGCACAGAGATAACAAGTATCTCCTCTTTTTGTGCACCGACAAGCATCAAAATGCCAACCATTCCACTCTCTCGTACACCCCAACCTGCTAAGGATATAGGCACAATTGTCAGTAAAAAGACAGGAGGAATAGCGATAAGAAGAGTTTGAAGTGTGAGATGCACTTCAACACTCAATGCCAAACCGTAAATTGCCAAGATAGAGAAAATATGAACAACTACGGTGATAGCGATATGCTGTATGAGGAGCATTTTGCTTACATAGAGCGAGTTGAGTCGTTTTGAGAGGCGAACAAAAAGATTTGAAAAGCTAAATTTTGTTAAAAAAGTAAATCTCTCAAAGATAAAAAGGAGTGAAAATCCAGCTATTCCACCAAGGGCTATAAGATTAAGAAGCTGATACAACCAAGCAGGGAAATTACCATAAAAGAGGTTGTTTGCGAGAAGATTTAAGACAAGCAAACCTACTAGACCGATAATTCTATCAACAAATATACCATAAATAGAATCTTTTTTATCATAGCCTTTTTGAACAAGCTCAATCACACGAACTGCATCACCACCGATACTACCTGGGAGGACTTGATTAAAAAAACTTCCACGAAAATAGCTTTGCACATAAAAACTCACAGGCTCTTTAAAATGTAAAAGTTTCATAATAAGTCGCCAACGATACGCTGCAATAAGTGTACTTGCCAACTGGGCAATCAAAGCAAGCAAAATAAAACCGCCATGAGATTTTTCAAGAACTTTTACTACATTTTCAAAGTCGATGTACTGAAAGAGAAAATAAAATATGACAATAGTTATGATAAATTTTACTGCATTCTTCATTGGCAAGATTGTAGCATTTTCTTGCTTTAAAGTATGTAATCCACAACTTTACTTGTTATTGTCACCTCTTTAATGAAACTGACTACCTCAAGATGAGCAGGGTGGGTAGCGTAGGCTTTAAGATCTTCTTCACATGCAAAAGTAGAGTATAAAGAGAGATCAAATGCTCTTTCGCTATGGTTAAAATCTATACCGACTTCCATCTTTTGAAGAGGTCCTATCTTTGAGATTAAGGCCTCTAGCATCTCTTTTGTTTTAGCAATATTTGCTTCTTTGTTTTCATCTTTAAACTGAAATATGACGATATGAACTATCATTTTTAATCTCCTTAGTAATTAGTGCTTTTAATTATAGTATATATGGATTACAAAGATATATAAGTAATAGGCCAGATATAATTACAAATCCAATGAGAAGAGAAGCTATAAGATACAAGGCGAAAGTCCGCAGGAGCTACTAGTAGCTTCAAGGATTTTCAACGAAGTAGATTGTAGCTTA
>CAMZLS010000119.1 GCA_947311765.1 uncultured Helicobacteraceae bacterium | reverse complement strand
CTATCCGTTTACCATCTCTTCTAGTTTTGCAACAACTGTTGGATCTTCAAGAGTAGAGATATCTTGAGTGATTTTCTCACCTTTTGCAATAGTTCTTAAGATACGACGCATAATTTTTCCTGAACGCGTTTTAGGAAGACCTGGTGCGAAAACTATATCATCACACAGAGCGATATTACCAATCTCTTTTTTGATAATACCATTAATAGCTTTCACCTCTTCTACCTCATCAGCTACACCATCATCAGATTTTAAAACAATATATGCAAAAATGCCCTCACCTTTTAACTCATGTGGCTTACCAACAACGGCAACTTCTGCTACATTTGCATGTTTTTTGATAGCTGCTTCAACTTCAGCAGTTCCCATTCGGTGACCAGAAACATTGATAACATCGTCAGTACGACCTGTAATAGTGATATAACCATCCTCATCATACCGTGCTCCATCACCCGTAAAATAAACAGCTTTATCATCTTTTTTGACATCACCAAAGTATGATTTTACATAACGCTCCTCATCGCCCCAAACACCACGAATTTGTGCTGGCCAAGGCTTTGTGATACACATATAGCCTGTTTCACCGACCTCGCTTACTTCACCCGTAGCAGGGTCTAAAATCTCTGCCATAATTCCAGGCAATGGAAGCGTTGCACATCCTGGTTTGATAGGTGTTGCGCCTGGAAGCGGAGAGACAACATGTCCGCCCGTTTCAGTTTGCCAATATGTATCAACAATAGCACAGTTAGAATTTCCAACCTCTTCATAGTACCATTTCCAAGCAGGAGGATCAATAGGCTCACCCACAGTTCCTAAAACTTTTAATGATGAAAGATCATATTTTGCAGGAGCATCTTCTCCCATCTTATGTAAAACACGAATAGCAGTCGGAGCAGTATAAAATTGATTAATTCTATGGTTTTCAACCATTGCCCAAGGACGACCTGCATCTGGGAAAGTGATAACACCCTCAAACATAACAGTTGTAGCACCCATAGCAAGAGGACCATAAACAATATAAGTGTGACCCGTAATCCAACCAACATCAGCAGTACACCAGTAAGTATCGTTCTCTTTTACATCAAATACCCACTCCATTGTCATTTGAGCCCAAAGGATATATCCTGCACTATTATGCTGAACACCTTTTGGTTTCCCAGTAGATCCTGAAGTATAAAGCAAGAAAAGTGGATCTTCTGCGTCCATAATCTCTGCTTCACATTGCGAAGATTTATCTTTGATAAGCTCGTTGTACGAGTAATCTCGTCCCGATTTCCACGCAACATCTTCATTATTGCGCTCAACTACTAAAACTTTTTCAACAGGTGTTTCACCCTCAAGGGCTACATCTACAACAGGTTTAAGCATATAGGGTTTTGTTTTTCTAAACGAACCATCAGCAGTGATAACAACTTTTGCCTCAGCATCTTCAATTCTATCACGAAGCGCTTCAGCAGAAAATCCACCAAAAACGATAGAGTGGATAGCACCAATTCTTGCACACGCAAGCATCGCATACGCAGTTTCAGGAATCATCGGCATATAGATAACAACTCTATCACCTTTTGTAACTCCAAAATCTTCTTTTAAAAGGTTTGCAAATCTATTGACATTTTTAAATAGATCTAAATATGTGATTGCCTGAACATCACCACGGTCACCTTCAAAGATAATTGCCGCTTTATTTTTTCGAGTCTCTAAATGACGATCAACACACTGCACCGATACATTCAGTTTTCCGCCATCAAACCATTTAACAAAAGGAGCACTGCTCTCATCTAACACATTTGTAAATGGTTCTGCCCAAGTAATTTTCTCTTTAGCGTAGCTTCCCCAAAAACCTTCATAATCTTCAATTGCCCAATCTTGAAGCGCTTGGTACTCGCACATATTTTTGATACGAGCATTAGCTGCAAACTCACGATTTGGTTTAAATATCTGTTTTACTTCACTCATTATTACTTTCCTTTTTAATGTTTTAATTTTAGAAAAATCATCGCTGTCATGATGGCATCATTGACTGCGTTATGTTGTCCCATATTTGGGATATTTAAATTTTGTATGATTTTATCGAAGCGTAAATCAATATGACCTTTCAGAATCAATGCAATTTTTTTATCAAAGTATAGAGCTGAAACTTCTATCTGCTCATTTGGCAAAGAGATACCAAGTCACGGTTTCACATACCGTTCAATGATGCAGAGGTATTGCTTCAAAACGATAAAGAGATGTCTGTTTCATCTTAGAGTAACTTCTTTTTTTTACTTACAAGATAATACGCCAACAATCCATAAAAGATTACTTGTAAATACAACAAGCCAAAATGATGCATCACCTCACCAAAAGGTGAACCCATCTGGTTGAGTTGTAAAAAGCCTTCAATGGCTGGGGTTGATGGGAAAAAGAGGGCAAGCAAGATGATAAAATCAGGCATCGCTTCAAGAGGCCAGACAAAACCTGCGCTAAAAACAAGAGGAAGAGAGCCAAAGAGGACTATAGGCGTTGCCATCTCCCTATACGGAAGCAGTGCTCCAAATGCAATGCCTAAAAAAGTTGTCGCTAGAACAAAAGGAAGTGCAAATGTGAGCAATTCAAAAGGGTTGGCTAGATGCGTGATATGAAAAAGCTCAAAACTAAAACCAAAATAGAAGAGAGTATGCAAAAGATAGATACTACCAAAGATAAGAACTCGTGACAACATCAGCATCCATGTTGGCATTTTTTGATACCCTTGTGGTCTCTGCTCATTTATTCCACCACCAAGAATACCTAAGCCCATCAGTAAAGTCTGCTGTAAAATCAAGATAAAAACAGCAGGCACAACATACTGAACATAGCTCTCTTGTGGGTTAAAAAGAGTGCTTACATGTAAGGAAAAAGGGGTATAAGCTTTTGTTGCTGCACTGATTGGTTGGGCATTTTTTAAGAGTGAAGTTATCTTCACTTTAGCAGACTCTGTTAGTATCGCCTGCACTGCCCCTTGGACTACACTTCCAAAGATTAAAAAATAACTCGCATCTGCACCGATAGCGATAGTAGGCTGTGCTTGTAAAAGAGTATCTCGTTTAAAGTCCTTAGGGATCACGATAATGCCTTTTATCTCTCCTGAAACAAGAGCATCTTTGGCAGCTTTTTCACTAAGGTCTTGACGAGTCACAACAATTTTTGGCGAGGCATCTAGCTCAAAAATGATTCGCCTACTTACATCACTTTTATCTAAATCTACAATGCTTACATGTAAGGAAGAGACAACTTCATTTGCATAAGGTTGTGGATAGAAAAAAGAGTAGAGAATAACCCCTCCAATTATCGTTAAAATCAAGGCAATATCAGTGAAAATCCGCTTTGCTTCAGAGCGAAAAACTTCTAAAAAACTCATACTCTCTCCAGACGCTTTTTAAAACGAAAAATGACAAGAGGCCAGACTAAGAAAAACAGAGCAATACTCAAAAGAATAGGAAGCATATCAATCACCGAAGCGCCATAATTTGCCTGTGCAATTTGAATCTTCATATAGTGGGCAATGGGCAGCATATCATTCCAAAACTGTGCAAAAGAAGGCATATCACTCCTAGGAAAAGTGATGCCTAAAAAAGCAAAAGCAGGCGCTGTATATACGGCTCCCAAACTTAACGCCCTTGCATAATCAAAACCAACAACAAAGAGAAACAATCCTATACCTTGATATGCAATAACACTCAAAAGCATAGCAAAAATCGTCACCGCAAAAGAGCCTTCAAAGCCAAAAGGAAGATAAACATACATATACAATAAAAAGAGCACTCCTTGGAGTAAAAAAGCTACAGTATAAGGAAAACTCTTTCCTAGCAAAGTCGCTGTTATATTGCCATCTTCAAAGAGTTTCTCTTCCTCCTTGCGTTTAAAAACCATCCCGATAGAAGCGATAGCGGCTATCACGATAAAGACTTGCCAGATAGCTGGAATAATCGCTGAAACTAAAAAGGGAAAATAACTCTGCGATGTATTAAAAAATGGAGTAACTTGCAAGCCGATAGGAATAGCGCTACTAATAGCTGACTCAAAACGCTCTGTATGTGCCAGATTTTTCACAACATCAATCTGCGCTGCTAGCGTCTGTAAGCTAGTACTTATAGCGGCGTTAAGACTCTTTCCAATTAAGATATATTGGCTATTGAGCATCACTTCTATTTTTGGCTGAGATTTAAGATAGATATTACGCTCAAAATGAGGCGGTATCACGATAATACCATAGACTTTGCTTTGACGCAAAAGAGAAGAGGCTTCTAAAAGTGTCTGTGTTTTATGGCTTACATGTAAGCTTGAACTTGCATCAAGCATAAAACTAACACGACGCGAAAGTTCGCTTCTGTCATTATCAACTACCGCTATAGGCATCTCACGCAAAAGCCCTTGATGAAAAATCAAAACAATAAGAACATAGACAAGCAGAGGTATCCATGTGAGCAATCCAAAAAGATAAGTAGAGCTTTTTATAGTCCCTAATTCATCAAAAAAAGCCTTGGAAAATGAGCGAAAAAATCCCATCTATAGCTCTAATAAAAGTGTCATGCCTACACGAAGACCCTCTATCGTTTCAGTAGGACGCAAATCAACCTCAAAGCTTTTCATATCAAAGCCTTTGCCCGCTTCAGCCGCTCTCCAAGTAGCAAAATCTCCCATAACAGCAATATATGAAACCTTAAAATCATAGCTTCTATTCTCAAGTGCTGGAATCCTTACATGTAAGAGTGCATCTTTTTTAAAATAGTGCAGTAAATCTTCACGCACATGAAACCTAGCCCAAGCATCACTCATATCTAAAAGTGTCACTACGGGAAAACCAGTAGGAGTCAATTCTCCCTCATGAATCAAAACTTGTGAAACTTCCCCTGAATGAAAAGCGTACTGGCGCATCTCTTTGATATAAGCTTCTACTTCATCAACCTTCCCATCATAAGCGCGCTCTTGCTCCGCTGCCGCCTCTTTTGTCTCAGATCTAGCACCCTCTTTTGCCATAGCATACATCTCACCTGCTGCATTTTGTGTGTATTTTGATGCTTGCCACTTGGTATAAACCTCATCACGCTTTTGTTGGGCGATAACACCATCTTTATAAAGTTTTTCTATACGCTCAAAAGTTTTGTGCATAAGCGCCTCTGCTGCTTGTGCTTTTTTCCACTGCTCATACGCTGCTTGAATCTCTTGTTTTCTAGCTCCATTATCGGCTGCTTTTCTCTGCGCTCCAGCGGCTGCTTTACCTGCTTTGGCTTGTTTGAGTCTTGCCTTTACCTCTGGTGAAGCGAGAGTAAATATCAGATCGCTTTTTTGAACAATATCACCTTTTTTTACCTCTATCGAACTAATCCGTCCGGGGAGTTTTGAAGAGATATTATATGTTTGCGCATCTATCTCACCTTGCAAAACAAGAGCTTTAGGCTCATACGCCTTATAAAAAGTCATCCCTACCCAGATAATCAAAGCCGCAATCGCTGCTATAACTATAATCAATATCTTATTTCCCATTATTTCACCTCTCGTGCAAGATTAGCACTTTGAAAAAATCGTTCTCTATCACCACTTAAGACTGCAAGTTGTGCTATCGCCTGTACATAATGATACGCGGCATTGAGTCGTTTAGTTTGTGAAGCCATCAAAAACAGCTCCGCATCGACTAACTCCAAAGAGGTAGAGAGTCCTTCTCTAAAAGCGATTTGACGAAGTTTCACATTCTCTTTTGCCAAATGAAGCGAAGAGTTAAGTGAATTATACTCATCTTGATACAGCAACATCTCGTTATAAGTTTTTTCTACCAACAAAGAGAGATCTTCACGAGCCTGCTCTTGTGTTAAATCAAGCTGACGCTTGAGAAGTTTTGCTGCGTCAATCTTTTCAGAGCGCCCATCACGAGAAAAGAGATCAATCTTCACACCAAGACCTGCAAACCATTGAGGTATCATCTCCATCGAAATCGAGTCATCTTTATAGAGCATATAATTGCCATAAGCAAAAACAGTTGGAAGATACGAAGCTTCTTCAATATCTATCAAGGCATCAACTTGCTCACCCTTCGCGTGCAAAATGGAGAGTCCTGCAAAATTATCTAAGCTCTCTTGCGTATAAAAAGCTTCGCTATCTGCTTGCGCTTCTATAAAAAGGTGTGAAGAGGGATTTTGCCTTACATATAACATTACATGTAAGGCTGACTCGGCAATCTCAAGCTTATGTTCTGCCTTAGTCGTCTCTATTTTCGCTTCATCTAGCTTCACCTGAACACTCAAAAGCTCTACTTGAGCAATCTGCCCTTGTTCTTTTAACTTCTGCGCATGTTCTAGGTGAAGCTCAAGTGCCTTTTGTGCTTTTTGGCGTGTTTCATACAGAGCTTTTGCTACAACCACACCATAATAAACTTTCACAAGCCTCACAAAAGCCTTATCGCGTTGCATCATCGCCTTTGCAGAAACTTCATCAGATTTTGAGCGGTAAATATCTTGCGCCGCACCAATCTTCCCACCAGTATATAAAGGCCAGAGCATATCAAGGTGGGCTAGAAATACATCCTGCTCACTCAAGTCAATAGCCGAGGGAATCTCAATAGGAATAGGTAAAGACTCCAAGACCTTACTCACATCTGAAATATCAAGCTCTACGGGCTTATCCAAGTGCGTATAACTCCCACTCAAAGAGACTTTAGGGAGATACATAGCCGAGGCAGCATTTTGCAACTTCCCTGCCCTTGCCTTTTCTATACTCAAAGATTGCAAGGCTGGACTTTTTTCTTGCATCTGCCGCCAAGCATCTTCAATCGTCACCGAAGCACTTACATGTAAGGCAAGTAGCAGTAAAATAAAAATTCTTCTCATATTATTTTTCCAATTCTTTTGATTTGTCTCACTCCCACTAACATCCATTCTTTAAGAAAAACAACTGTGGAAATGAGACAACGCCTGACTTGAATTATATACTATCTAATCCCAACTCCTCCAAAAACTTATTATGCTCATCTGTATATTTTAAAATATCCTTTTGAATATCTTTTAGGCTTTCATTTACCTCTTTTAAGTCAATTTTCTCTTCAGGTTTTGCAGTGCTTACATATCTTGAGATATTTAGATTAAAATCATTCTCTTTTATCTCTTCTAAAGTTACTCTTTTAGAGTATCTACTCTCCTCTTTTCTGTATTGGTAACTGTCTATAATCTTCTCAATATTTTCAGCTGTAAGTTTGTTCTGTTTTTTCTCTTTTTTAAAATGTTCACTTGCATTTATAAATAGCACATCATCACTCTTTTTACACTTTTTAAGCACTATAATAGAGACAGGTATTCCAGTAGAAAAGAAGAGTTTTGATGGAAGTCCAATGACTGTATCTATATGCCCATCTTCTAAGAGTTTTCTCCTTATTTTAGCTTCACTTCCACCTCGAAACAAGACACCATGAGGCAAGATTATAGCCATAGTTCCCTCTTTGCCAAGATAGTGAAAACCATGGAGTAAAAAAGCAAAATCTCCTGCACTTTTTGGAGCTAATCCGTAGTTTTTAAATCTAAAGTCTTTTTTTAACTCATCATTTGGTTCCCATCTTAGGCTAAAAGGTGGATTTGCTACAACTGCATCAAAAGTAACTTTTTTAGATGGATTTTCTTCATTTAAAATATCCCACTCATTTTTTAGACTATCGCCGTGAAAAATCTCAAATTCACTCTCTTTTACCCCATGAAGTAGCATATTCATTCTAGCTAAGTTATAGGTTGTGATATTTTTCTCTTGACCATAAATCTTACCTACTCCATATTTGCCAAGTTGTTTTTTTACATTTAAGAGTAGTGAGCCACTTCCACAAGCAAAATCAAAAACAGTATCAAGTTTCGATTTTTTGCCAGTTGTTGGGTCTTGGCTATCAAGAGTTACAATACCAGATAAAATAGTAGATATCTCTTGAGGGGTATAAAACTCTCCTGCTTTTGTCCCACCACCTGCTGCAAACTTACCTATTAAGTACTCATAAGCATCTCCAAGTGCGTCTATATCACTTGAAAAATTAGCGATACCGTTTGCTATCTTTGAGATAATTTTACAAAGTGTTTTGTTCTTGTCTGTTTGCGTTTTACCCAACTTTTCAGAGTTTAGATTTATCTCCGAAAAAAGTCCTGTAAATGTAGAGGCAAAAGATTCATTTTCCATATATTTAAAAGCTTTTTGAAGTGTCTCTAATAGTTCATTATCTTGTGTTTTTGCAAGGTAAGAGATACTACTCCATAGATATTTTGGCTCTATGACATAATGAACTT
>CAMZLS010000118.1 GCA_947311765.1 uncultured Helicobacteraceae bacterium | reverse complement strand
ATTGGAGCGAAATTTATCCCCAACTTTGTATATTTTTCAGCGAAATTATGTCAAAATATACGAAGTGATTTAGGAATAAGAGGTGGGTTTACACAGTTAGGTTTACACTCTCTACTCAAGTGGTTTAGGAAGACTTCTTCTCGTTCCAGCACTTTTTGTATTGCTAATTATACTCTCAAAATTTGGACTTGCTCCACTCAATTCACAGTGGCACACCGTTATTATCGTTTTACTCATCTATCTTATATTTGTTCCTTTTGTTTTTCATAATGCCTTTTATATTACATGTAAGGCTAAAAAGAATCTTAAAGACCTTCAAGAAGATATTGATATATATCTAGTAGCACATCAATGGGAGTTTGAAGGAAAGCATAAGGCTGTTGGTTCAGTAGAGCCACTCTTTGAAAACTTTGAGCAACGCCTACGAAACGATCATTTTGCGGGTGTAGCAGCTGGAGTTTTTCCTACCTTGGGTATCTTGGGTGCTTTTGTTTCAATTGCAATCTCTATGCCTGACTTTTCTGTTGGAACATCCCAGGCACTTGAATCAGAGATTTCTAAACTTCTTGGCGGTGTTGGGACTGCTTTTTAAGTGCCTAACAAAAATTAATGTCATATTTTGAACCAAAGAAATCAAGCATATTTTGTATATGTCGCTTGAAGTCTTGAAAAGAGTCTAAAACATTTAAATCCATCCATGTATATTTCATCTCTCTCCAAAGCATCTCAATAGGGTTAAGTTCTGGTGAGTAGGGAAGAAGATAAAGTAAATGTAACCCCATTTTTTCCCATTCATCCATTTTTGCTTTAAATTTTTTACTTGTATGTATGGAGGCATTATCCAATACACAGATTGTAGTTTTTGTAATTTGTTTGGCGAAGCTATCAAAAACATCAATCACAACTTGCGTATCAACTTTATCGGTTGTCATGGTATGAAAAAGATCTTTTGTCTGTGTGTTTAAAAATCCCAAAACATTAATTCTTTTGCTAAAACGGTTTGCTGGAATTTTTAATGGTTCTCCTATAGGCGACCATCTACGTGGAATATTAGAGTCAAGAGAGAATCCACTTTCATCATAAAAATACACTTCACAATGCCCATGTACTGCCCATTCTTTAATCATTTGTAACTGGGCATATTTATCAAAATACCCCTTCCATTTTTTAGTTTTAAAAATAGCCTTTTTCGCTTGCTTATAGCTCATTCCTATTTTCTTAAAAAACCTTTTAAGTGTTCGTGATGATATTTTAAGTGTTGGGAATTCCTTTGTAAATGCAAGAAAGATTTCATTAAAATTTATGTTTTTTTATATGAACCTTTACACTATGTGCATGCTCATCTACATTTAATAATGGCTTTCTTCCACGACCTGCAAGCTCATGAACAGTATGCAAGTTGTTATTATCAAATCTATCAAACCAACGGTATAGAGTCCTTTGTGATATATTTATTATTTTAGCTATCTCTGGTATTTTTATACCTTGTTCATTTAGTAAAAATGCTTGTGCTCTTATTCTACTCTTATGTCTTTTATCTGTCTTTACTATTGTTTGTAGGTCTTCAATTATTGAATGATTTAATGTTATATATTTCATATCTTTTTGTATAGCAATTTTTGTTCCTACTTTTATGTCATTTATTTTTGTCAGGCACTTAGATGTAAGACTACAAAATATTGAAACAATTATCAAACACCTAGAGGATATGGAAGCTAATAGCATAATTTTATTTAGAATTTTAAATGAGATGCTAGAAGAGGAGCAGAGTTACCACTCTTAAACTTATTCCTCTCCTTCTATGATAGCCCACTCAGAAAATGGCATCATTATAACTTTTACAAAAGGATGGTGCAGGCTTCCTTCTGAGCCGACTGTAACAACCTCTACATGTAAGACATTTTTCTCAATAATAAACGCTTCAATACTCTCTATCTTTTTAAAGAGGGCGTCTTGACTAGCAAAAGGCATACATAAGACTATACGTTGATGTTGGGGAATATAAAAATCGATACCTTCTATATAAAAAAGAGCAAAACCACGTTTTATCATCTCTAAAAAGATAAGGTTTTCAAAAAGACGTCCAAAGTGTTTTTGTGTCGTAAGTGCATTTTGTATGGCGATATCACAGAGATAGAGTTTTTTTGCAGCACGAGAGTGTTCATACTTTTCAAGTTGATAGATATAGCGTTTTGCTAAAAGAGAGTCTAAATTCTGATAGAGCTTATCTTTTGAAATAGGGCGTTGGCTTTTAAGCCGCTCATAGATAGCATAGGCAGAAAGTTTTAAAGCAGTATTTTTAGCAACAAAGCTAAGGGTATCAAATTCTATAGCATTAAGACGGGAAACAAGTTGCTCTTGAAGATAAAGATGACGTGATTCACTCGCTAGTGAGTGCATAACAGGGTAGCCACCAAGTTTCAAAAAGTGATTGAGTGCAGTAGAGTCATATTTTGGCTCATACGCTAAGAACTCCTCGTAATCTAAAGGGTTAATAAGCAGAGGCTCTAAGGCAACAGAGTGAATAATCTCTTCTGATGAGATAATAATTTGAGCAACAAAGGGGAGCCGTATAGCTTCATTATAGTTATCCAAAACTAAAATTTCTATTGTATTGTTATGGCAAAAATTCTCAAGAGAGCTGTTGAGTTTATCTATATCTAAGCGTCTATCTCTGCAATCTATATAGAGATAGCTCTTT
>CAMZLS010000117.1 GCA_947311765.1 uncultured Helicobacteraceae bacterium | reverse complement strand
GGTGCAGGAAGTGATCAGATTATTGAATTTGCAGTCCATGCAAAAGCCAATAAAGAGCGCCCAGTATTGATGAATTCTATCACTTTTGCAATGTATGAGATTTATGCTCGTCATGTAGGGGCCCCAATAGTGCGAACAACTTCGCAAGAGCATGATTTAGAACAGTTTTATGCACTTTATAAAGAGCATAATCCCTCTATCATCTTTATCTGTACCCCAAATAACCCCACGGGCGATGCCTTAGATGCCCAAGCACTCTTATCATTTTTAGAGAAGATAGATAGTGATACCCTTGTGGTAGTAGATGGTGCTTATATGGAATACACTCGCTACAAAGAGAGTAAAAAAGCTATTGATGTTCAAAGTTTAATAGAGCGTTTTGAAAATGTTTTGTATTCAGGGACTTTTTCTAAGGCATATGGCTTAGGTGGTATGCGCGTTGGTTATGGTATCGCTGATGCGAGTATGATTGAAGCCTTGTATAAACTTCGACCCCCTTTTAATATTACAACGCTCTCTCTTGAAGCAGCAACTGTTGCCCTTGAAGACAGTCGTTTTGTTGATGAAAGTATAGAAAAAAGCTTTGAGCAGATGAAGCGTTATGAGCTATTTGCTCAAAAACATAGCATAGAATTTATTGAAAGCTATACTAACTTTATAACGCTCTGTTTTCATGAGCCTCAAGATAGTACTTTTATTGCAAATGAACTCTTAAAGCAGGGTATGATAGTAAGAGATTTAAAAGGCTATGGCTTAAATGCTATTCGTGTCACAGTTGGAAAAGTAGATGAAAATAGTCGCTTTTTTGAACTTTGTGAAAAATTACTCTAGGTAGGTAGTCATATAGATGGATTTTAATGCACTTGTAGCACAGTTGTCAGTAGCTTATTCTAAGCTAACGAAGGCGCAAAAAATAATTGTTAGTGCCACTGTTGCCGGTATTATTGCATTTTTAGTTTTTTTGGTGATTTATACCTCTTCTGGTTCGATGAAGAGTGATTATAAGGTTTTGTTTGAAAATCTTTCGCCTGCGGATTCGGCTAAGGTCATTGAGCAACTAGAAAAAGACAATATACCTTATAAGATTCCACGAGACAATGTTATTGAAATTCCTAAAAATCTTGTCTATAAAGAGCGTATGACTATCGCTTCATTAGGAATTGCGCAAGATAGCGGGGTTGGTTTTGAGCTTTTCAATGAACAAGAATTTGGAGCTACGCGTTTTGATCAAGATGTAAAATTCTTAAGAGCCTTAGAGGGTGAATTGGCAAGAACTATTGACTCTTTAGCTCCGATAGAACGCTCTAGTATTAATCTAGCCCTCCCTAAAGAGTCTCTTTTTGTCTCCAAAGAAGTCGCTCCTTCGGCTTCTGTTATGGTGAAGCTAGTAGAAGATCGCCACCTTTCAGCAAAGCAGATACGCGGTATAAAAAATCTTGTTGCAGCGTCAGTTCCTAAGCTAAGTGTTGAAAATGTTAATTTAGTCAATAATGAGGGTGAATCCTTAGGTGATAGTGATGACTATGCTCAGATGAGTGAACTCTCAGTGATGCAGCAAAAATATAAACACACGGAAGAGCGAAAAAAAGAGCAGAAAATTGTTGCAGTTCTCTCTCCTTTTATAGGAGGCAAAGATCGTGTTGTGGCAACTGTTACAGTGGAGTATGATTTCTCTCAAGAGAGCTATACTTCTGAATCTTTTGATCCTGAATCTGTAGTTAGAAGTGAGCAGAGCAATGAAGAAAAACGCACAGGTTTTGCTCCTAAAAAGGTAGGTGGAGTGCCTGGAGCTGTTAGTAATATCGGACCAGTTGAGGGCTTGAAATCCCAGCAGAATACAGAGAAGTATGAAAAAACAAATGCCACTACTAATTATGAAATTTCTAAAAAAGTATCTCAGTCAAAGGGTGAGTTTGCTATTGTGAAGCGTATAACAGCAGCAGTTGTTGTTGATGGAAAGTATAGGGCTATAAAAGATGAAGAGGGTAATCCAACTGATGAAAAAGAGTATGTCCCTTTAGATGAGAGTCAACTCCAAGCTATTACATCTTTAGTAAATCAATCTATTGGCATTGATGAAGCACGCGGTGATATGGTATCAGTGCGAAATTTTCAGTTTGAAGCATCTAAGAATTCTATCAATAGCAATAGTGTTCCTCAAAAAGTACAAAAGTTTGTTGATCTCTATCTTAGCCCATTTGCTGAAGTATTTAAGTATATATTTGTGCTTTTAATTATCTTTGTTGCCTATAAAAAAGTCATTGCACCATTTGCCGAGCGTATGCTAGAAATAAGTAAAGAAGAAGAGATTTTTGAAAAACCAGTTCTTAATATAGAAGATGATGAGGAAGAAGACTTAGTAGAAAAAGTGCATGCTATGCGTAAAAAAGTTGAAGATCAGCTCGGTATAGGAAAAGGTTTTAGCGAGGATGATCTTAAGCATGAAGTCTTATTAGAAAAACTCAAAAATATGACTGAAGAGCGTCCTGATGAAATTGCTTCACTATTGCAAGTTTTAATTGAAGAAGAAAATAGCGCCTATGAATCACCTAAACAAGCTAAGGAGTCTTAATGAAACTTTCTGAATCGCAACAGTTGCAATTTGATGAGATGAGTATGGCAGAAAAAATAGCTATCTATCTTTTACAGATGGGTGAAGAGACAACAGCGACCATATTCGCAAATCTATCTATAGAAGCTATTACAGAAGTTTCTAAGTATATTGCCCAAAATCGCTCTATTGATCGTAGTATTGCAGCGGCAGTCCTAGAAGAATTTTATGCAATTATCCAATCAAATCAGTATCTGAACTCTGGCGGTTTAGAGTATGCCCGTGAAATTTTATATAAGGCTTTGGGTTCTGACGAGGCAAAAAAAGTCCTAGATCGTCTCTCTAAAACTATGGCTAATTCGCAAAACTTTTCCTATCTGTCAAAAATCAAGCCACAGCAATTGTCTGACTTTATTATCAATGAGCATCCTCAGACTATTGCTCTGATTTTAGCCCACATGGATCCGACCGCCGCGGCAGAGACTATAGGATATTTTAGTGATGATTTGCGTGCAGAAGTGGCTATGCGTATGGCAAAACTTGGGGATATTTCACCTTCGATTATCAAGCGTGTTAGTGCGGTTCTTGAGTCAAAACTTGAATCACTTGCGAGTTATAAGGTTGAGGTTGGTGGACCTCGCGCGGTTGCTGATATCTTTAATAGACTCGGTGCAAAAGCCTCTAAAGGAACGCTCGCGCAAATTGAGCAAGAAGATGAAGAGTTAGCAGTTTCCATTAAAGAGATGATGTT
>CAMZLS010000116.1 GCA_947311765.1 uncultured Helicobacteraceae bacterium | reverse complement strand
GTCACTGAAAATTCACAAGAGTGCGATAGCCAAACAGCTTTTGTCTTAACAGCGCAAAATGAAAAGTACTTAGATAATGCGCAACAAAACAAGCCTCACTCGATCATAAGAGCCCCTGATATAGCATCAGTTTTTGGTCTTGATCGCATAAAAATCATTGGGATTACAGGCACAAACGGTAAAACAAGCACAGCAAGTGCCATCTACTCTTATCTACTAGACTTAGGCTATAAAACAGCTATGCAAGGTACTCGTGGCTTCTTTATGAATGATGAAGTTATCGAAGCAAAGTCATTAACTACGCCTTCGGTTTTAAATACATATCGCCATATTTATCAAGCAGTTGCTGCTGGATGTGAATTTTTCATTATGGAAGTAAGCTCTCATGCGATAGTGCAAAAACGCATTGAGGGCATAAATTTTGAACTAAAGATTTTGACAAATATCACGCAAGATCATCTTGATTATCATCATACTCTCGAAGAGTATATTCATGTGAAAAACAGCTTTTTTAGAGATGAGAGTAAAAAACTGATAAATCGTGATGAGAGTAAGGCAGATTTTAATTTTAAAAATGCTTATACTTATGGTTTGGAAAATAACGCAACGTATAAAATGATGGCTTATTCGCTCAATGATGGTATTAGTGGTATCATTCAACATTTTCAAGATATTGTCCCTTTTCATAGTGATCTGCACGGTTTTTTCAATCTTTACAATACCCTAGCTGCTTTTGCAGCGGTGCATCTACTCACAGGTAAAACCTTGGAAGAGGTGAGTGATGTTGTAGGCAATTTTGCAGGTGTCAGTGGTCGCATGGAGAGGGTGAGTGTAAATCCAGCCGTCATTGTTGATTTTGCGCACACTCCAGATGGCATGGCACAGGTGCTTAATGCCCTTAAAGAGAAAGAGTTGCTTGTTGTTTTTGGTGCTGGTGGTGATAGAGATCAGAGTAAGCGTCCTATGATGGGCAAGATTGCAGGTGCTTTAGCTAAAAAGATTTACCTGACAAGTGATAACCCTCGAAATGAAGACCCTGATAAAATTATTGCTGAAGTCAAGGCAGGTATAGATAAGCGTTGTGAACTTTATATCAATCCTAACCGCCGTGAAGCTATTGCCAAGGCATTAGAAGAGCAGCTTGAGGGTGAGATTGTATTAGTCTTGGGAAAAGGCGATGAATCGCATCAGATTATCTATGATAAGAGATTTCCTTTTGACGATAGAGAAGTTGTGCGTGAACTTTTAAAAGGAGCGATGGCATGAGTGAAAAAAAAGAGTTGTTAACCATAACTATAGAGATAATTTCAGATGATAATGGCTGGCAATTAGAAGTTGTCAATACCGTAACAGGCAAAGCCATTATGTGTGAAGATTTAGATAAAATGAATGAGACTATAGAGATGTTTCATGGACTCTATGCTGAGCGTGAACTTCAGGTAATGTGGCTCTCTGCATCAGCGGCAAAAGATGAGCATATAGAAGAGATACGAGTGTTGATTGGTAAAATTCAAGCAGATTTAGATGCAAATAAATCTTAAGAAGATTATCTAAATTAAAATATAATCTTGTTTCTTGGTATAATACCGAAATTTTTTTGGAGTAGCTATTATGGGTTTACCACAACCAGCTTTTTATATTTTCAAATGTGAGCAGTCATCACCTCCGGGGATGCCAAAACCATCATGTGTTAGCCCACAGACTCAGGATCTTTTCCAGCATTTAGCACAAACTTTGATGCAAAAAGGTATAATCGGTACAGTACAACCTATTCGTAGCGCATGTATGAACCGTTGTAATGTTGGACCAGTTATGCTTGTTGAGCCAGGTCATGTTATGTACACTCAGCTTGATAAAGCAAAAATTGATCGTATTATCGAAGAGCATATTATCGGTGGAAACATCGTTGAGGAGTATGTGATAGACTCTGAATTATGGGATGATGCGATTTCACCAGCTGATATGGCTGCCCAGATGGGAAGATAAGGAAACACAAATGACTATAGAAATGCTCTACAGTAAAATTCATCGTGCCACAGTAACCGATGCTAACCTTAATTATGTTGGCTCTATTACTATAGACGAAGAGTTACTCGAAGCATCGAAAATGCGTGTTGGACAAAAAGTTGAGATTTTAAATATCAACAATGGAGAGCGTTTTTCTACCTACATCATCTTAGGTGAGCGTGGAAAACGTGATATCTGTCTTAATGGTGCGGCAGCACGAAAAGTGCATAAGGGTGATAAGATCATTGTTGTTGCCTATGCCACTTATGATGAAAAAGATCTTCAAAGCTATGAGCCAACAGTTGTCTTAGTAGATGACGAAAATGCCATAACAGAGATCTTAACGAGTATCTAAATGTTTGATAATTTAAACATGTCTGATATGAGTAAAATGCTTGAAGGTTTTCAAGAATCAGCTCAAAAAATGCAAGCAGAACTTGCCTCAAAAGAATATACCGTCAAAACTGGCGGTGGCATGGTAAAAGTCAGTATCAACGGAGAGGGTGAAGTGATCGACATAGATATTGATGACTCGCTTCTCGAAGATAAGGCTTCACTACAAATTCTTCTTATAGCTGCTTTTAATGATGCCAATAAAATGGTAGAAGATGCGAAAAAGCAGAGTGCTATAGGGATGTTTGGTGGGGCTAATCCCTTTGGACAATCCTAAGTGCTTCGCGCTTTTTCTCTAACACTTCTTTGTACACTTAAACTTTTTTCATGCTCTAATGAGTTCGCTATCTGCCAAGATAAGGCTCGTGATTCTCACGTTTTTCTCAGCGCATACCCACTCTCTATAGTAGTGCAAAACAAGAATCGTCTTATTCTTGCCCCATCTCGTCCTCAGCGCAGCGTGAAAAAGTATGACTCTTTTTTAGGTTTGGCGCTTATTGATGATAGGAGTGGGTTTGGGTATCCCTATGCTTTTCACTCCAAAAGTGATAAAAATATTGCGAGTATCCATGCAAAGGGTTTTATAAAAGGTGCTTTAGAGCAAGAGCAGTGTGGTCTCGATACGCTCGGAGTTTTTTCTACCCCTCTAAAAACGCCTTCACTCCTAAGTGATAGTTGCTGCTCTTTAGTGGGCATGGGCACTTCTCGTGGAGTGATTGACTCTTATTATATAAAACATTTTTTACAATACAATTCAAATGAACTCCAATACGGTGACGCAGGCATCCGTCTTGAGCGTAGAAAAAATGGCTTACATGTAAGCGAGGTAGATCCTTTTTTTCCAGATCAAAAGTTTCAAATCAATGATCAAATTATCGCATTTGATGGAAAAAAAGTGACAAATCTCTGCTCTTTACGCAGAAGTATCCTTTTTGCGAAGATAGCATCACTGCACTCCTTTACAATAAAGCGTCAAGGCAGACTCTTGCATGTAAGGCTAAAGATACAAAAACGCCTTGGCGGTGGATTGATGAGCGATACCTTTTTAGAGCGTTTCGGCTTGCATTTTGACTCTAAACTCTGCATCGCTTCTCTGACTTCCAAAGCAGCAAAAATGCAACTTCATGTGAATGATTGTCTTATTCAAGTTAATTTTCATGATGTTCAAAGTGCAAAAGAGATCCAAAAAAATCTTCAAAAGGGTGATATTGATAATGCTTTGCTCTTTGAGCGTCAAAATTTCCAATTTTTTATTCATATCAATGCTAAAACGGGTGAAATTACAAAAACATTAAAGTCACATTTTATCTCGTTACTATAAAAATCTAAAGAGGAAAATTTATGTTGAAAATTATTATTTTATCACTACTTTTATATTTTTTATCTGGTTGTCTTGCTACAGATTCTAGCAATAATTACAATACACCGTCAAGCTCTTCGAGTTCAAGTTCGAGCTCCATGAGCTCTTCTGATGGTGGTAGTTCTTTATCATCCTCTTCAAATAGTTCGGACGATAACAGCACTATCTATGACCCGGTAGATGCGATATATGATCCTAATGCCTGTCTCTCAAGCAAATATTCAACGGTCAATGATGCATCTTACAGTGGTGTAAATCCTGGTGAAAATGGTTCTGATTATTTTGAGGTACCGCTCTCTGGTCTCTCCATTCGCTCTGATTATCTTGTCTCTAGTCCTTCTGAAAATGCAAAAACATGGGTGACACTCTATTATCATACTTTTCCTGATATAAATTTCTTAGGGGAGCAAGGACGCACAACCTATACAAAAGAGAATGAATTTTCTCTTAATTTTGATAGAGCATGGAGTGATCAAAATATTCCTAACGTAGATAATATACTCTATGTTAGAACAAATTCTCATCCAAAACAGTTTTGTTACAGGACTACTCTTGATAATATAGAAGGTGAAAATATCACAGTTATCAAAGTATATAGGTAAGCACTTTAGTTAAAATAAAAATTGCCGATATATGTAAAGATAGTTTTAAGGCAAAATTATGAAAATAAAAATTACAGTAACTTTTTTGGTTTTGAGTCTCTTTTTTGGTTGTGGCGAAACACCATCTAAGAGTAAGGCACCTACATCACCAACACAAGAGACACAAGCACAAGTGCAATCACAAAGCAACTCCTCTCAGGAAGCAGTCTATACAAATAGTTATGGAATAAATACAGAATTTGGTACTCCGCCATCAATTCCGCAATAGTCAAAGGATAAAGTTATGAGATTTGTAAAAAAAATAGCCTCTTATTTGCTTCCTTTGCTCTTTACATGTAACTTATCAGCAGATAGTGATGCGATATATGTACCACTCGCTTCTGAAAGTGTTGATAGTGTTTGGAATCTTATTGGGGTAAATGGATTTAGTGATGGAATCCCCTCTACTGTTACAGCAAGTAGTGGATCATTCTCTAGTGGTTTGACAATTGTAACAGAGACGAATGTGGGTGATGATTTAAAGGTAGAGGAGAGTAACGGATGGTTTAGTATTCAAGCACTCAAAGATTCACCTGTGACTATCACAGCTTTACAAGTTGGAGTGAAAACAAATGGAAACTCTGCTGATCCAAGAGAAGCTGTTCGGACAATGTATCTGAAGGCTCCTAGAGACATCTCTAGTCCAAATGTTAAGATAGATTATAAGGCATCTTTGGAAAATGAGGATTTTGAGATACTTTTTAATGGTGCACTTTACAATAGCACACTTTCACAGACAGCAACATGGAGTAATCCTGCGTTGGCACAGTCTGGTATTACAGGTGCTGGCTCTGCTCTTGCGGATAGAGTAAAAATTGTTGATATTTTAGATTTTGTTGTAAGCAATAACCCTGTAGATGCACAAGAATTTGATGCATCAAAATATCTTGATAGCACAGGTCAAACTGCAACATTTTGTTATTATAATGCGATCAATGGTATCTGGGAGGTCTATCAAAAAGGGGCTCCTAATGAGGCACAAGATTTTGATAAACTAGAACTTGGAAAGGCGTACTGGGCTAGAGCCGATAGAGCCGATAGTTTAGGTGCTCTTACTAAAGATGATGATGGGGCTATTGCGCTGGTTCTTGGAAAATCAAGCTCTACAACAGGTTTACCAGATCCCGATAGATATCTTGATACTCAAGGTGTTACAAGACTTACAGCTGGCTGGAATATGCTCTCCTTTGACGAGACAAAACCTTATATCCGCCATGCTGCTACAGGCTTGATATTGACAAGCATAGAAAATAATGATGTTTTAAAGATAATAGATAGTTCAGGCTTAAATGCACTCACACTTCCAGCAGTTGCAAATGGGGCAGATGAAAATGATGCTATAGCGCTTAATAGAGCAATAGAGTCAGCAAAGCTGCGTAATGTACTTCCGAGTGAGACGAATATTAAGTTTTTTAGAGCAGAGGCTGATGGTACTTTTATCGTCCTTTGTGATGAGAAATTCTCTATCATACAGACGACAGGAGGAGGGATTGGAGTCAAAACACTTTTTGATAAAAACCCTTATGTAAATGGAATAGCGACTGCTGTTACGGACCTAAGTGCTGTTGCGGCAACATCAGCGTATGGTGAGTATGCGATGCTAATTCAAGTCCACACAGGAGCAGATAGCGCAGATACACTTGGCAGTGCTACTGGGGGATTTGCTAAAATTATTTATAGTGATCAAGATGGGGATACAACAGATGCAAAAAGAGGCATAACCATAGCAGGCACATCAACACTTGCTCAAGCTGAAACACAGATAGAACTTATGGGAGTCACTGTGAATCCAAAAGCGACACAGATAGATACCGATTTTAATGGGAACGCTGATATGTTGATTGTCGCTTCAGAAAATGCTTTTAGTTTAAAAGATGTTACATACATAAGAGCCTTCGATTATACAGCCCCAGGAGCTGATACAGCAATAACCATAGATATAAGTTCTAGTACATCAGTTGCTGTTGCCAATGGAGACGATGCAGATACAGTTGCTGGAAAAATTGATGTTGCCAATTCGGCTGTTACCAACTTGCATGCTGATGATAATGGAGGTAAAATCTATGCCGCCTATATTCAAGATCCATTTGATATCAAAGATGCTGCAAGCGATACGCTCTCTCTTTTAAAAGAGAGTCGTACCTCAAGCTATGAGGCGGCTCTCGGTGCTATCTCAAATGTGTACTCTTTAGATAATCTAGCACGTCTGCCACTGAATCAGAAAAGTTTTAAGTTTGACGCATTTATAACAACAAACAATGGAGATATTCTTGCTCAAGCAGATGATACATGGCAGGTAACAACTACTGGGGGAGCAGCCGATACAACTGCTACTGCAGAAGGAAATGCAGTCAATACTTACGGTACCTTTAAAGCCATGCTGGATAATATGGCAAGTGCAATAAATAGTAAATTTAAAGATGGTGGCATTCATGCTGCTGCCTACCACACTTATGCAATTCCATCAGGAAAAAATGATGCAGATAGCTTACCCCTTAGCACAGACTTGGGTGCAGATTTTTATATCAAAGGTGTTGATATCGATGATGCAACAATAATTTTTGATAATGCTGGCACTGGTAATGCGGTAGCAGCTAATCCAACTAAAATGCCAAGCGGAGACAATAAGATAAACATAGGCAGTGGTGATATAACAGGAGATTTACGCGAAAATCCGGCCTTCTCTCCAAATTTTGCAAATTATGGTCCCCTCTATACACTTAGAGAGGCAGGTTTTGATACTAAAGCAATGCTTCAGGCAACAACGAAGCTTGATGATACTTCTGGAGATATTAACTGGGCGAGCATAGATATCACAAGAGCAGAAAATGAGTGGTTTAAAAACAATGAGTTTAATCTCTTTAATATAGGGCAAAAATCTGGTTACTGGGCATATCTTGCACCAAAGGCATCCGAGAGTATAGCCATCGCCGCACCATCATTTCAGAGTGCTTATACTTACTACTTTGATGTTACAAAAAATGCAGACGGCTACTACCCAACAAGCAATATTTTAAATAATGGGCAGTTACGAGTCACCGTTACGGGATTAAACAATTCAGGTTCAGCAAGTGTCTATGCAATAATAAGTGGTGAAGAGGTAGCCTTAAAGCGCAATGCGAATTCAGATGATTTTACAGCGAAGATATCTGATTATGCGCTTCAAAGCTTTGCTGAGGGCAATATCGTCTCAGTAGCGATACGAGCAGTAAATGGTAAGGGTGAATCTGTAACACAAGAGAAAGCGGTTGAGATAGATTATCAAAAACCAACTGCTCTTAAAGCAGTGGCAAATGCTGATGGTGTTCATATAGATTTAAGTGCGGCAGATGCTACGAGATACTATGTCTTTGATAGCTATATCCCAGAGATGAAATCAGGAAGGGACACGATGCTTACAAATAGCTATTTTAGTGTTGATGAGACAGGTTCTTTTAATGCATGTGCAGCATCTGATTATGCTGATGAAAAAACAGTTCGTATTGTGGCAACAGATGGTCTTATTGATCAGGCAAATTTCTCTGATGCACTTGAGATTACATACAGATCTATGTTGAAAAATGTAGCTTATTTGATGCATGATCCTAGTACCGCTACACTTAAAACGGTGCTTGGCGATCTCTATGATGCTACATGTATCAAATCAGCGACGCCAATGACTAAAGATGCTGGTGTAAGCATTGCTTCGCTTGATCCCAATAATCTTTTTGTGGCAACGATAGCTTTTCAACCTATTACTGATGTGCACTTTGATCAGAGACCTGCGCGTGGCTCTCTGTATGAGATTACAAATGGAGCAGGTGCTATTATTAACTTGCAAAGTTGCTATGAATATGGAGGAAAAACATTTTTTATTAAATACAATGGAGCAATATATACAGCTACATTTCCAGGAACAAAAGACGCGGCAGATGCTTCTTACTTAGACCCAATAGATCTAACTCTTGTTAGTGGCAATACAATAGCCTTGCCATGAGAGTGGGATTTGCTTTTTTCCTTTTTTTAAGCACTCTCCTTCACGGAGAGTCTATGCAGAGTATAGATTCCCTACTACAATCTTCACAAGCAAAATATTACAACGGCAGTCATTATCAACTAAAACAAGGTCTAAACCTACTCTACGCACCTAATGAGGGCATCTCTGTAGAGAAGACATTTGATAATGCAAACATAAGATTAGTGCAAGCCTACTATAAGCACGCAAAGCTACAAGCGACTTACTCACCATCGGGTTTACACAAAAAAGGGACACTTTATTTGCGATATATAGAAGCGCAGACTCCTTTTGCGGTTGTCTCAAAAGAGGCGCTCAAGATAGAGATTTACTCACATCATATTGAAGGAATTTGTAAAAAGATGCAAGAAGATGCAAATTACTCTTATGTAATCGATAGTGGCAAAGAAAAGCGTTTTAGCATCTCTAAAGATGGCTCCATAGCACTGCAGTCTCGCTACTATTCGCACCATGACAGGGGAATTTATAACGATACGCGGGTAGCTATTTTATTTCCACATTTAGATAATGTATCCGCAAAAAGAGTCTTTACTTATGGTCCAGTTGAACCAAAAGTTGTTATAAAATATACCAAAGAGTACGAGGGAAAGAGATTTTATATGTATGATTTTAAAGATAAAAAGTGTTATCTAGGAGTCTTTCCCTCACAAAAGATGCCTCCATTTGCCATACTGAAACAATTATGATAAAATCCACAAAAAATTAAAGTTTAGGTAAAGTGATGCGGTATTTTTATTTAACTCTACTCTTACTAATATCAGCACAGACACTTTTTGCAGCATATAGTGCCCAAAGTAATCTCACGACCACCATAGAAGTTGGTATGTTTGTAAGTGAGCCTGATTCAGTGATCGAAAATATAGATGGAAAATATGATTTTCAAGATGATTTTAAGTACAAACAGTTTAATGCCTCATATTTTGGTATCGATATAAATCACCAATATGCTTATATTCCAAATATCGCTGTGAACTATTTTACGCAACAAGAGTCTCAAAGCACTCCTCTTGATAAAAATATCACCATAGCCAATGATTCTTATACTGGCAAGGTGAAAAGCGTAACCGATTATAGTGTTTTAAATACACTTTTATATTACACTTTTAAGCAAGGGAGCGATTATAACTCAATAATGGGTTACAATCTTTATACAGGGCACTTAGAGGTGGATGTAGGGATAAATATTAAATATATTGACTGGAGTTTTATAATACAAGACCTAAACAACACCCAAAGATCTTCATCTTGGATAACAGTCAAAGGTATCTCTCCTGCACCATACCTCGCTTTTCGTTACAATATATGGCGTATAAGTCTTTATACAAAAGCGAGCGCACTCGCTATAAGTGAAACAGAGATATTAGACTTTGAGGGTGGTGTTATTGTGCAACTTTTTCAAGGCTTGCATCTATCAGCCTCTTACATGTATGAGAGTTTTAAAGCAACAGAAGGTAATGACAAGATAGATTTTATCACAGGAGGCTACAAGGCGAGTCTTCTGTATAAATTTTAAGGACCTCTCTTATGCAACTATTTGAAACATTTATCACCACGCATCTTCCAAAAGCACCAAGCTTTCATCCTCACTATGAAAAAGCCTTACATGTAATGCTTCTTGCTGGTGGAAAGCGTTTCCGTCCCGCACTGCTTTTAGCTGTTGTAAAAGCGTATCAGCCTCTGCTTATTGGAAGTGCTTATCATAGCGCCTATGCGATAGAGCTTTTGCATACCTATTCTTTAGTACATGATGATTTGCCTGTGATGGATGATGCAGATTTAAGGCGCGGCAAAGAGACCTTACATGTAAGCTTTGATGAGGTAACGGCAGTTTTAGTTGGTGATGCTCTCAACACATACGCTTTTGAAGTTTTAAGCGAGGCACCGTTTTCAGATAGAGTTCGTGTGCAGCTTATTCGTGCTTTGGCGAAAAATGGCGGTGCTTCGGGTATGGTTTTAGGTCAAGCGATAGATTGTCATTTTGAAAATATCCCACTTGAGATAGAGCAGATAAAACGCTTGCATGTAAACAAAACAGCAAAACTTATCGCCTGCGCCTTGCAGATGGGTGCTATTATCTGTGGGTGCAAAGATTTAGAGAAAAAACTGTATGATTTCGGGATTGATTTGGGACTTCTGTTTCAGATTCAAGATGATATATTAGATGTAACGCAAACCTCGCAAGAGGCTGGAAAAACCACACAAAATGATGGTGATAAAAATAGTTTCGTCACAATTTTAGGTTTTGAGAAAGCGATGCAAGAAGCAGACAAACTTTCTGATACTTTAAGAGATGATTTAGCAAGTTTTGATGAGCGTTTACAGAGTGAACTTTCACCAATACTTAGCAAGTATATAAACAGACATAAGGAATAGTAAATGAGTAATGTTATGCGTCAAAAGATGGCAGATTCGATTCGCTTCTTAGCGGCAGATATGGTTCAAGCGGCTGCTTCTGGACATCCAGGTGCACCTATGGGAATGGCAGATATAGCCGTAGTTCTAGGAGAGCATCTTTCACATAACCCGAAAAATCCTTCATGGCTTAATCGTGACCGTCTTGTCTTTTCTGGTGGTCATGCAACAGGACTTATATATTCACTCTATTACCTTTGGGGTTATGGCTTAGAGATTGAAGATTTGAAAAACTTCCGTCAACTTGACTCAAAAACTCCAGGGCATCCTGAGTATGGACATACAAAAGGGATAGAGATTACAACAGGTCCTCTTGGGCAGGGCGTTGCTAATGGTGTTGGTTTTGCAATGGCAGCCAAATATGTCGGCGCACAGGTAAACTCTGAGACAGCACCCGTTATTGATCATAATGTTTATGTACTGTGTGGTGATGGGGATTTAGAAGAGGGCTTAAGTTATGAAGCATGTTCTATCGCTGGTCATAACAAGCTTGATAATTTAGTACTGATTTATGACTCAAATCGTATCACTATCGAGGGCTCTACTGATTTAAGTATTTCTGAAAATATTCGTGGACGTTTTGAATCACAAGAGTGGGAAGTTTTAGAGATTGATGGTCATAATTACGAAGAGATTGATACTGCACTAACACAAGCAAAAGCAGCTACAAAACCATGCTTGATTATTGCACATACAACGATTGCCAAGGGCGCTGACAAGATGGAGGGTACTCACCACTCGCACGGTGCACCTTTAGGAGACGCAGAGATTGCGACTGCGAAGAGAAAAGCAGGTTTTGACCCAGAGAAAAAATTTCATGTAGATGAAGATGTTTTAGTGCGCTTTCGTGCAGCTATAGAAGAGGGTGATTTGGCAGAGCGTCAATGGAATCACTCTTTAACAACACTTCCGCTTGCAGAACAAAATGAAGCCCTAGCACAACTAATCACTCCTGATTTTTCACGCATACAGTGGCCGACTTTTGATAAAGCAGAAGCGACACGCTCAACCAATGGAAAAGTATTAAATGCCATTGCAAAAGCAATTCCAGGATTTTTAGGCGGTTCAGCAGATTTAAGCCCATCAAACAAGACAGATTTAAAAGATATGGGCGTTTTTCCTAAGGGGAAAAATATCTATTTTGGTATCCGTGAACATGCGATGGCATCTATCACCAATGCTATCGCACTTTATGGTCCTTTGATGCCATTTTCGGCGACTTTCTTCGTCTTTAGCGATTACCTTAAGCCTGCGGCGCGTATTGCGGCCTTGAGTGGAATTCAGCAGTTTTTTATCTGGACGCATGATAGCATTGGTGTTGGTGAAGATGGTCCAACCCACCAACCTATTGAGCACCTTTCACAATTTCGAGCACTGCCTAACTTCTATGTCTGGCGTCCTGCTGATGGAGCTGAAAATGTTGTAGCGTGGCAGGTAGCACTAGAGATGAAAAACTCCCCATCTGCCTTTATTGGTTCACGCCAAAACCTCTCTGTTTTACCAGAAGCAGTCAAGGGAAGTGCTACTCAAGGTGGCTATCTTTTAGCTGAAGATGAGAAGGCAACTATGACACTTATGGCTTCGGGTTCTGAAGTAGAGCTAGCCTTACATGTAAGAGATGACTTAGCGAAAAGAGGTATCATCGCCAATGTTGCTAGTATCCCTTGTTTTGATCTCTTTATCGAACAAGATCCCGCTTATATCGAGAGTATTATCAAGCCTCAAAGTAAAAAAATTGCTATCGAAGCAGCGCGTGGTATGGAGTGGTATAAGCTAGCTGATGAAGTGATTGCGATGAATGGTTTTGGTGCTTCCGCACCAGCAGGAGAGCTTTTTAAGAAGTTTGGTTTTACCTCAGAGGCTATTATCGAGAAAATTTTATAACTCTATGGGTATAAACGACTCATCAGAATATAAAAAAAGAAAAGCTTTTTTTGATAGCTTAGTGACACTATATGGACGAAATGCAGTTGTCGAAGTCTTAGAAGATAAAAGCATAAGCATTCATAAATTGCATCTGTGCAGAAGCAATCGTGAAGATGGTGTGATATCCAGGCTGATAGAGTTGGCACAGCAGCGTGATATAGAGATTGCCTATTATGATAAAGCAGGATTATCGCGTATCTCTAAAAATGCCAAGCAAGACCAAGGTGTTGCTATTGATATTGTTGCTAAAAACTATGCTCACGCTGATGATCTCTTACATGTAAGCTCGGAAAAGGTGCGTTTTATTGCTCTTGATGGTATTCATAATCCTCAAAATCTTGGGATGATTATCCGCTCATGTGCCGCTGGTAATATTGATGGAATAATTTTGCCTAAAAAAAATAGTGCAAAACTTTCGCCTTTAGTGATGAAAGCGAGTGCAGGGACACTTTTTAAGCTTCCTATCTATTATTGCGATAACTTAGAAGAATTTTTGCCAAAAGTGGAAGATTTTAAAATCTATCAATTAAGCTCCTATGCCTCAGAGAGTATCTATTCTCATAAGGGTGGAGCAAAGTCTATCTATGTTTTAGGAAATGAGAGCGAAGGAGTCAGCAAGAGTGTCGCGCTCTGCTGCAACGATTCTCTTGTGATTCCTATGCAAAGAGGTGTAGAATCTCTCAATGTTGCCATTACAGCAGCTTTGATCGCCTTTATGGAGTAGCTTTTACAGCTACAAATCGTAACCAAAAGTATCCAAAGAGCCCCGCGATAAGTGAAGCTGCTAAAATTCCAACCTTCGCTTGAAAGATAGATGTTTCATTGCCAAGAAATGCTAAATCTGCTACGAAGATAGACATAGTAAACCCGATACCACCTAAAAATGCAACCCCAAAAATTTGACTCATAGTAGAACCCTCTGGAAGCTTTGCAATTTTAAGTTTGATAGCAAGCCAGGCAACACCTGCGATTCCAAGAAGTTTTCCAAGAAGAAGACCAGCAACAATTCCAAGAGAAACAGGAGTGACAATAGTCTCACCAATAGATGAGAAGTCTATAGAAATACCTGCATTTGCGAGAGCAAAAAGAGGGATAATGATAAGAGAAACAGGAAGGTGCAAGTCGTGCTCTAGCCTTGCAGAAGGAGAGCCAACCGAATCAATTCTATCTTTTACATTTAAAAGAATTGCTTTTTGTTTCTCATGCATCATATGGTCAGTTGCAACAGGGTAGTTGTCATACTCATCAAGGAGATTTCTTGCATGAGTAGTAAAATCCAAAGGAGACCGTTTTGGTTTAGATGGTATTGCCATAGCTGCTATAACTCCTGCGATAGTTGCATGAACACCAGATTCAAGCATAAAAAACCACATAAATAAGCCAACGATAAAGTAAGGTAAAATCATATGAACACCAACCCTATTGAAGACAATCATCACTATAAACGAAAGGGCAGCCAAGCCAAGTGGAAGCATATTTATCTGATCCGTATAAAAAAAGGCGATAACTATAACAGCTCCAAGGTCATCCACAATGGCAAGAGCAACTAAAAATGTCACAAGTGCAGGAGATACGCGTTTACCCAAAAGAACTAAGGCAGAAATAGCAAAGGCGATATCCGTAGCCATTGGTATTCCCCAGCCAACAGCACCCTCTGTGCCATTATTAATGCCAAGATAGATAAGAGCAGGTAAAACCATACCACCGATAGCCGCTAAGATAGGCAAGATAGCAACTTTTATATTTGATAACTCCCCAATAAGAATCTCACGTTTTATCTCTAAACCGATGAGAAAGAAAAAGATAGCCATAAGACCATCATTTATCCAGTGGTGAATGGTGTGAGAGAGTTGCCAAGAGCCTACTTCTAGATTAACCTTAGTGTGAAAAAAGTGAGCATACTCATGCGTAAGCGGAGTGTTTGCTAATACGAGAGCTAAAACGGTCATAAATATTAATACGATACCAGTTGTTGTTTGCGCATGCAAAAAGTGCTCAAACGGTGTAGCAATACGCTCAAAAGTTTTTTCCCAAGGGGCATAAATTTTCATAATTCTTTCCTTTTATGATTCTTCTTTCTCAAGTGTACTTAAAAAAGTCTCCATGTCATACTTAACGCGATACTCAGGAGTCATAATATGAATAAGAATATCTCCCAAATCAATCACAATCCACTCATCACTTATATCAGTACCTAAAAATTCTTCGGAAGGTTTGATTTCGCGTTTAAGATGATCAAGAAGAGCCTCTGTATGGCGTGTTCCTAAAGATGATGCGATAATGACGGTATCTACAAAATAATCTTTAGCTTTTAAATCAAAGACTTCAATGGCTTCAGCCTTGTGTTTGTCGAGGACAGCAGTAATAGTTTCAATGCGTTTTTGCATAGTATTCCTTATAATAATTTATGACGGATGTTGCGATCTCTTTGGGAAGATCTTCTCTTTTTGGTTTTTCTCGAACTTCTGTTGAGCTAATAAACTCGTTTACATGTAAGCACTGGTAAGCCTTGTCGATAATAATATTTTCACGCGTGGCAACCACCCATGTAACACTGTTGTTGAGCTCTTCATACGCATACCATGAAGAGAGTGAGGCTAAATTGTCCGCTCCAATGATAAAATAGAGCGTATCGACACCTTTTTTAAAGTTTCTAACACTTTCTATACTAGCGACAGAGCGTTTTTGCTTTACTTCAAAACCACTAATTATAACACGAGAATCATGAACAATACTCTTTAGCCATTCAAGTCGTAACTCAGCTGGTGCAAGAGAAGATGTTTTAAAGGGATTTAAGTAAGTTGGAACCACAATAAGTTTATCAATATCTAACTGCTCTAGTGCAGCATGTATGATACTAAGATGTCCGTTATGTGGTGGATCGAAACTACCGCCAAAGAGTGCTACATTCATTTAACAAGAATTATAGCTAAATTTGGGTAAAATTAAGGCTATTTTATTATCTAAATGTAGGAATATCTATGCAACTCTATTCAATCAAAGATCTTGACCTAGCCTCTAAGCGTGTCTTTATCCGCTGTGATTTTAATGTGCCTCTTGATGAGTATGGCAATATTACTGACGACCGTCGTATTCGAGCGGCATTAGCAACAATTAGTTTTTGTCTTGATCAGGACTGTTGTGTGATTTTAGCTTCACACATGGGACGTCCTAAGGGTGAGTTTAGTGAAAAATTCTCATTAACGCCTATACAACGCCGTCTTCACCAGTTTCTTAAACGTGAAGTGACTCTTGCCAAAGATGTCGTTGGTGAAGATGCTATGAAGCTTCTTGCTAAGCTAGGCAAAGGTGAAATTTTATTATTAGAAAATCTTCGCTTTGAAAAAGGTGAAACTAAAAATGATGATAAGTTCGCTAAAGCACTCGCTGATATGGCAGAATTTTATATCAATGATGCCTTTGGTGTAAGTCACCGTGCCCACGCTTCAGTGGAAGGTGTTACAAAATATTTTGATACCGAGCATCGCGCGGCAGGGTTTTTACTACAAAAAGAGATTCAATTTTTTGGTGTTCTTTTGAAGCGTCCCGTTCGTCCTTTTGCTGCAATCATTGGAGGAAGTAAGGTTTCAGGAAAACTTGAAGCGCTTATAAATCTTCTCCCTAAGGTTGATAAAGTATTTATAGGTGGAGGTATGGCGTTTACCTTTTTAAAACAGATGGGCTATGATGTTGGAAATTCACTTGTTGAAGATGACCTACTAGATGAAGCGCAGCATGTTATGGATGAAGCACGCCGTTTGGGAGTGAAGTTTTATCTTCCTGTTGATGTGGTTGCAGCGCAGACATTTTCAGAAGATTCAGTAAGTAAGC
>CAMZLS010000115.1 GCA_947311765.1 uncultured Helicobacteraceae bacterium | reverse complement strand
TCGATGAAGCTACGGCTTCACCTCAGAAGTTTGCCTTGAAATTAAACCTTTTCTAAGGCGTTGCAATATGACATTTATTATGGTTGAACACTTACTAGAGGGTGCTTTTTTGCGAACAAGGAAATCTCTAAACTCCAATTAACTATTTTTTAAGTATAATCCACGACTAAAATAAAAATAGCGTGGAACACAAATGAGCCTTTATCAAAGTCTAAAACCCCTACTTTTTAAACTTGAACCTGAAACAGCGCACCACTATGCAGAGATTTTTCTCAGTGCTGCAACGAGCTTTCCTGCTCTCTTTTCACCGTGGAAAAAAAAATACTTTATTGATGATAAGATTTTACATCAAGAACTTTTTGGTCGTACTTTTTTAAATCCTGTCGGACTCGCTGCTGGATTTGATAAAAATGCTACCATGATTCATGGTACACAGGCACTTGGCTTTGGGCACACAGAGATTGGTACACTTACACCAAAACCTCAAGAAGGCAACCAAAAACCTCGAATGTGGCGACATATCAAAGAAGAGACTGTTCAAAATGCCATGGGCTTCAATAATGATGGGCTAGCCCTTATTGAAAGACGTCTCAAAAATATCACTCCTTTTGATACGCCCATCGGAGTGAATGTTGGTAAAAACAAGCTCACAAGTGAAAAAGATGCACTAAGTGACTATATAACTCTTATTGAAGCCTTGCATACTTATGCGGATTTTCTTGTTATCAATATCTCATCACCAAACACCCCTGGACTTCGCAGTTTACAAAACGAAGCCTTTATTACTGAGCTTTTTGAGAAATCAAAAGCACTAACTGAAAAGCCAATCTTACTAAAAATCGCACCTGATATGGAGTTGGCTCAAGCTGTTGATTTAACAGCTTTAGCAGTTGAAAAAGGTGCCGATGGGATTATCGCTACAAACACCACTATCGACTACTCTTTAGTACTGCATCCTAAAGAGATAGGTGGCTTAAGTGGAGCGGTTTTAAAAGAGAAAAGCTTTGAAGTGTTTGATGCTATTGCTGCGGAGCTTTATGGAAAAACTACACTTATCTCTGTTGGCGGTATCGATAATGCAGATGAAGCTTATAGACGTATTCGCGCGGGAGCCTCTTTGGTTCAAGTTTTAACGGGTCTGATTTTTAAAGGTCCTACTTTGGCTCAAGAGATCAATAAAGGACTTATCAGACATCTGAAAAATGATGATTTCACATCTATCAACCAAGCTATTGGAGCGGATAGATAATGAAAAATATATTTTTACTACTTTTAACACTAGGAACTTTAATGGGCTCACCTCTGCCACAGTATGAAACACAAACACTTAAAAACGGGCTACAAATCGTAGTCATCCCTATGCACAACAACACTAATGTTATCTCAACTGACATCTTTTATAAGGTCGGTAGCCGTAACGAAGTGATGGGAAAAACAGGTATCGCTCACATGCTAGAGCATATGAACTTTAAATCAACTAAAAACCTTGATGCAGGTGAATTTGACAAAGAAGTCAAAAGCGTAGGTGGAGTAAATAACGCCTCTACAGGCTTTGACTACACTCACTACTACATCAAATCAAGCTCGGCAAACCTTGAAACACCTCTAAGTCTTTTTTCAGAGCTTATGCAAAATCTTAACCTTAAAGATGAAGAGTTTCAACCTGAGCGTGATGTCGTAACAGAAGAGCGTCGTTGGAGAACAGACAACTCTCCTCTAGGCTATCTCTACTTTAGACTTTTTAACAATGCCTATCTTTATCACCCTTATCACTGGACACCTATTGGGTTTATGAATGATATTCGTACATGGAGCATTGATGATATTAGAGATTTTCATGCGACCTACTACCAACCTAAAAATGCTATCTTGATAGTAACGGGGGATATTGAGAGTGAGCGTGTTTTTGAATTAGCAAAAAAACATTTTAATAAAATCAGAAATACAAAAGAGATTCCTGAGTTTAAATTTGTAGAGCCAGTTCAAGATGGTGCTAAGCGTGTTATGATAGAAAAAGAGAGTGAAGTAGAGATGCTTGCTATCACTTTTCATATTCCCAACTTTCTTGACGCTGACCAAGTAAAGCTTTCAGCTATCTCTGAACTTTTAAGTTCAGGAAAAAGTTCTCGTCTCTATGAAGAGCTTGTAAATAAGAAGCAGATGGTAAATCAAATCTATGCCTACAATATGGAAAATATCGACCCAGGTCTTTTTGTCTTCTTAGCCTCTTGCAACCCAGGAGTCAAGGCTGAAGATGTAGAAAAAGAACTTTTAGCGCAGATTGACAAACTCAAAAAAGAGCTTGTAAGTCAAGAAGTTTTAGATAAAATAAAAATTAATACTAAAGCGGAGTTTATCTACTCGCTAGAGAGTTCTACTTCAGTAGCTAATCTTTTTGGAAGTTATCTTGCTCGTGGTGATATCAAGCCACTCTTGAAGTACGAAGATGCCCTAAGTAAACTAAAACCTCAAGATATCCAAGAAGCAGCTAAAAAATACTTTGATTTCAAACACTCAACAACACTAATACTAAGAAAGGCAGAAAATGAATAGAGTTCTAGGAGCGACAACCGCACTGATTACCCCTTTTAAAAACGGAAAACTTGATGAGGCTACTTTTGCCAAACTTATTCAAAGACAGATTGACAACGGCATTGACGC
>CAMZLS010000114.1 GCA_947311765.1 uncultured Helicobacteraceae bacterium | reverse complement strand
ATGTTTTAAAAATCATGCGTCATGAGAAGATAGATGCGGCGATAAGTGTGGGTGGTTTCTCCGCCGCCCCTGCCTCTTTTGCTGCAAAACTAGCCAATACACCCTTTTATATCCATGAACAAAATGCAGTTGAAGGACGACTAAACAGACTCTTAAAGCCCTATGCAAAAGCCTTTTTCTCCTCTTATGATGAAAATTCCCCCGTCAAAGATTACCCCGTAGCAGAGCGTTTTTTTCATAACGCCCATCTTCGCACACAGATAAAAAATATCATCTTTTTAGGAGGCTCACAAGGCGCGAAATTTATCAATGACCTAGCCTTAGAGTTGTCTCCTGTTTTGATAAGTAAAGGTATTAAAGTTATCCATCAGTGTGGTGAGGCAGACCTACAAAGAGTACAAAAGGTCTATTATGACCAAGGCATAGAGGTCGAACTCTATGGTTTTACCCAAAATATAGCCTCTTTATTAGAGCGCAGTGATTTAGCGATAGCAAGAGCAGGAGCGAGTACACTCTGGGAACTGTGTGCCACAGGACTACCTGCCTTTTTTGTTCCCTATCCCTACGCAGCAGGAGACCACCAATACTATAACGCAGAGTTTCTTCGTAAGCAAGATTTAGCTTGGTGTGAACGACAAAGTATCACCATGTCACGCTCTATCATCACTCTTTTACATGAGAGCTTAGAGGCAAAAAGCAGAGGTATCCAAGAGCTTATAGCTCCCGATGGTGCCAAAAAAATTATAAAATATATAGAGGAGCAAAAATGTTAGCAGAGATGGCGCAGTGGTTAGTAGATATGATATTTCAGATGGGGTATCTCGGTATTTTTGCCCTAATGGCGATAGAGAGCTCTTTTATCCCCTTTCCGAGTGAGATAGTTTTAGTCCCAGCAGGGTATTTAGCAAGCAAGGGTGAAATGGATATAGCTCTTATCTTTATCTCCGCCTTGGCGGGTTCGATGGTAGGAGCTTTTATCAACTATTATGGCGCACTTTTTATAGGACGCACCTTTTTAGAGCGTTATGGAAGGTATTTTTTTATCTCCCAAGAGAGCCTAGAGAAGATGGATAGATTTTTCCAAGCACACGGACATGTCTCCACCTTCACAGGTCGCCTCATCCCAGGCATCCGCCAACTCATCTCCATCCCAGCAGGACTTTCGCATATGAATCTAAAAGTCTTTAGCTTCTACACCGCTTTGGGCGCAGGGATTTGGAGCCTTATTTTGATACTACTAGGGTATCTCATGGGTGAAAATGAAGCTCTCATAAAAGAGTACCTCCATCAGATAACTTTTGTCGCAGTTGGCAGTGCGGTTTTGATAGGGCTAGTCTATTACTATTTTCAGCGTAAAAAGAGGGTATAATTTTGTTGCTAATATGACTTATATGTTCTATGGAGTGCTAAGATTGGGAGATGAGCTTCATGCTTCTTGTCTTTTTCCCCTACAAAAACATATAAAAAGGCTCTTTAAGATAATACCATGAGATAAGAAGGATTTATAATGGATTTAGCAGCATTGGCTATTTTGTTGATAGCAATAGGTACAATAGGAGTGCTTTTTTACGGTGCAAATATTCTGTCACAAGCATGAGACTAAGCCTAATAATAATAGCCTACTCTGAGACCCACATAGTGATCATTTGCTGAGTCGCTAAGCCCATAAGAGTAGCCAAGAGTACTAAAGATATGCTCTGTAAAAGAGTAATACATGTAAGCAGAAGCATTTTGAATACTGACAATATCTTTGTAGATACTCTCAGAGTAATAATACGCCATACTCGTATAAAATTTTGATGAGAAGTAGTGCCCGTAGCCAAAACTAAGGGCATTGCTGTCTTGATAGCGTATTTCATCCACATCGCTATCATTGACAAAGGTGTGTGAAAATCCACAAAAAAGTGTATTTTCCTCAAATATATAGATAAGCTCTCCAGCGCCTGCGTAGTCTATAGCTTCATTATCAAGACCAGTCTCATAGGTCGGAAATATCAGTGTAGTTGCCAATCGTAAGCTAAGCGCCTGCAAGAGTGAAAATTTATATGACAAGGTGAGTGTTGTATCATTTAAGCCACTTTCCTCATCAAAAGAGTAGCTTGAGAGTGCAAGTTGCGCACTAAAATTTTTATAATAATAATCTGCTTGAAGCAGAAGACTGAGTGCATCACTCTCTTGAAAGGTGTACTCATCATGCTGTTTATATGAAAGCCCAGCGATGATATCAAAGTGATGCGCAGATATAAGTGAGCGTACGGTACATCCATACTCATCTACAAGATCAGAAAAAAGTGTATCTGGACACTTGTCGTAAGCGTCTTCGACCCCATCTAAATCCATATCGCTATAAGCAGATAGGCTTACATGTAAGAGAAGAAAAAGTCCAAGAAAAAAACGCATATACCGAATCTACCTTCTATTTGGTTTTTTGTGCCCACTACCACCATCAGGCCTGTTTGGATTTTTACCACTTGAGTAAGAATCTTGAGCGCGCTTTTGTTTATGTATCTGCTGCATCTGGTCTGAGGCGAGCATCTCTTGGTGTTTTGTCTTGAATCATTTTGGTATGATATGTTTTTTGATGCATCTGTGTTTTGAGTTGCGTTATTGCACTAGAGCGTTCACTTGCATTCATTGTTGCGATACGTAATTTGAGGGCATTCATAAGAGTAAAACGCTCTTTTGGATCAGCATCTTTGAGTTGTGCTATCTGCTTATCAAGTGTTAAGGATGCTGAAAAAAGTGTACTGAGCGTCAAGATAAGTAAAAGTAGAAGATATTTCATACTAAATCCTTTTTATTGCTTTGACGTATTCTTACATAAAAGTGTTAGTGATGCGTAAGCTTGCTTAGAGAGAGCGTAAAATGTGAACCCTTTTTCTCTTGACTCTTTACTGTAACTGTTATGCCCATCTCATCGCAGAGTTTTTGAACGATATGCAAACCAATCCCCATACCTTGTGTATGTTCCGTATAAAAACGGCGAAATATTTTTTGAGGATTTTTGATACCATGTCCTGTATCTGAGATGACAAGTTCTTTGCGTATTATATCGATATAGAGATGAACTTTACCATTTTTTTTGTTGTATTTTGCGGCATTGCTGAGTAGATTGTCTGTAATTCTTGCGAATGCGCTACGATTGCAAAAAAGTTCTAAGTGTTTTTTTTCAAGTGTAAAGTGAATTTTTGGATAGAGTTTTTGAACTTGGAGTATTTGCGATTCAAGCAGGCTATGTAGCTCGAATAATTCAGGATTTTGAGCATGTTGTTCGAGATAGCTTCGCAGGTTTTCTTGTAAAGAGAGGGTTGTTTCTATGCTCTGTTCAAGTCGCTCTATCTTGGTATTTTCACCAACATCACTTTTAAGCATGGCGATATTGAGCCGTAAGGTAGAGAGTGGTGTATTAAAATCATGCAAGATATCTCGCACAAACTCTCTTGTCAAGTGTAAGGCGCTACGAAGTGGATAGAGGGCATAGAGTGAAAAAAGAGTCGAAAGGATAGCGATAATAATGCTCACAAAGAGAAAGTTTTGAAGCACTTTTTCTTCTATCTTAGAGATATCTTTGGCATATTTTTCTTGGAGATAAGAAAATTTTAAAAAGTATTCATCACTTTGGGAGATGGGAAAAAAGGAGAAATAGGCATCTTTATCTGATTGCAAGGTGTATAGTTGTTGTTTATCTTTGAGGATAAAGTCTAGTTTAAAATCCTTACATGTAAGGCTAAAACTGCATAAACGCATCTGTGAAAGCAGGGTGTCATTGAGCCTTTTTTGCTCTTTGGCGAATTGAAAATAAAATAGCATTCCCGAAAGAAGCATCAGGGAGATAAAAAATAGTGCAAAGCTCTTTATAAAAGATTCTCTCTCAACACTCCTCAAGAATATACCCTATGCCACGAATATTTTTTATTGTAAATCCTGTATTTTGTTTGAGCTTATTGAGTGCTACACGCAGTCCTGCTGAAGAGGGATGCTCCAAGCACTCTAGCAAGGTGCTTTTCTCGATAATACGACCCTTTTCTTGCATAAAAAGTTCCAAAAGTGCTGTTTGGACTTCACCAAAGGAGACTAGCTCTGCGTTGCGTCGTATCTCTTTTGTGTGAGGATTGTACTGCATCTGTCCACAAGTGATGCTCTCTTGGGTTAAACCGATTTTGGCATTGACGCGAATCAGCAGTTCTTGAGGAAAAAAAGGTTTTTTAATGTAATCATACGCCCCAGATTGAAAGCCATGCGCAATACTTTCTAAATCAACCCTCGCGCTAATAAAGAGCGTAGGTGTGTTATCTTGTGCTTCACGCAGAGATTCAAGTAGTTCAAATCCATCAAGAAGAGGAACATTCACATCAAAGATATACATATTATAACTCGTTTCATAAGAAAACTCCGCCGCCTCTTCTCCATCCACAGCCCAATCAACACTATATCCCTCATTAATCAAAAGCTCTTCAACAGTTTGACCAAGGAGTGTATCATCTTCAAGTAAAAGTATTTTTTTCATTGTGAGAAATTGTAGCATATTTGTGTTGCAAAAGAGTTGCTAATATTTGTAATTTTGTGATATCATTTTAACGAAAGCTATGGACGAAAACATGAAAGTAGTATAGAGTATTTATTGAAAAGGATTAATTTTTGAAAAAAATTATATTATCAGCAGTAGTTGTAGCGATGAGTGCTACATTTTTAAGCGCAACAACAGACAAAGAGATAAGGCAAGAGGCAAAAGCTGCTATTATGAAAATGGGTAAAACGCTTCAAATGCATATGAAACAAAACATGAAGGCAGGCGGATCGGTGCAAGCTGCTAGCTTTTGTTCAGATAAGGCAAGTGCGATTGCTAAAGAAGTAAATGAAAGTTATGCAAAAGGTGTTCAAGCGAAAAGAGTCTCCTTGAAGTATAGAAACCCAGCAAATAAACCAACAGCAGATGAAGCGAAGGTTTTACAAGAATTGCATACAATGTTTGATGAGAAAAAATCGCTTCCAAAAATACTTGTGGAAGAGGTAGGTAAGAATCACTATAAAGTGTACAAGCCTATATTTATAAATAAAGGTGTCTGTTTGGTATGTCATGGTGCAGATGATGTGCGAGATCCAGCGGCATACAAGCTTATAAAAGCTAAATATCCAAACGATAAAGCAGTCGGATATAAAATAGACGACTTAAGAGGTGCGTTTGTTGTTGATATCGTAAAATAGATTGTGAAGGTGAAGTAATTTTTATAATTTATCTTATAAAATGCCAAAGCATTTTGAGGGCTAAGAGATAAAGAAGCCCTGCCATAATTTTTTTAATATGTGACTGCTCAAGTTTAAAGTGCATAATATAGTTCCCAACATAGCCGCCAATTATGGCACAAAGAGCAACAAAGCTTAAAAGTTTATAATCAAGCGGTACATAAGTAGCGTAAGTGAAAAAGGAGCCAAGTGCTGAAAATGGGACAACAAAGCTGACAGCAATAGCTACTTTTTTAGGAGCATATCCAAGAAGTGCTAGGAGTGGAATGAGAATATTCCCTCCGCCAACACCTAAGAGTCCCGCAAGAAATCCAACACCAGTTCCAACAACTAAAAGAGTGATATTTGATTCTGCGTGAAAAAGGGCTTTTTTCTTTGAAAACATCATCATTGTTGCACTGTAAAAAAGCAAAAGCATAAAGAAAAATTTGATAAGTGTCTCATCAATGAAACTACTACTGTAAGCCCCAAGTGGAGCAAAAAAGAGCATCATAAGTGCAATTGGAAATACAAATTTATACTCAATACTTTTGTGTATGATATTCATAATACTAGAAGTTATGGTTGTAGAAGCACCGGCAAAAAGTCCAATAGCTTTAGCAATTGTAAAATCTAAACCTAAAAAGTTAAAAATTGGAATAAGTGCTACACCAGCACCTGCCCCTCCCATGGAAAAAAGGACAGAAAGAGCAAATGTTACAAGCCCATAAAGAAGATACTCGCCAGTCATTAGTTATCCAGTTGTTTTTTAGTATCTTGTTTTTATAAGTACTATTGTCTGAAAATCGCATTATTTTTATAGCTATGGAATTATACTTTCTTATAGTTAAAACTATCTTTAGTATATATAAGTGCCTTAGCAAACCATTACATGTAACCATAAATATACTCTTTTGATACAATCTTAATACTCTTTTTGACTACAATGGCATCTTTACAATCTTAAGGAGAAAAATCGATGCCCAAGCTTTCACTTTTAGCAACAACACTACTACTTACAAGTGCTGTTTATGCAACTGAGTACAATTATGAGATTACACCACTTGTTGGTATGGTGTTTCCAGAGGGAAATTTACAAATAGATAACCAGATGTTAGTAGGTGGTGAAATTCAGATCAATAACTTAATTGACACTATCAAACCAGAATTGCAGATTTTACACTCTTTAACAAGCGATTATGATGGAAATGATGCGACAACAGCTATTACACGTATGGGTCTCAATGGTGTTTACGAATTTGACACTGAAGATAGCATCACTCCATTTGTAAAAATGGGGCTTGGCTATGAAACAGTCTATTACCGTTATTTTAAAAATGACGATAGCCCTTACGCCGCAGCAGCTGCTGGTATCAAAGTTCCTTTTGCGGATCGTTTCGCTGTAAAATTAGAAACACAATATATGCTTAAATATAATGACGCGCGTTATGATAGTAATCTTGCAATAATGGCAGGTATCACTTACTCTTTTGGTCCAAAACAAGAAGCAGATGTTAAAGAAATTACGCCTGCGGTTGTTGCAACATCCGCTGTTGCAGCTACTTATGTCGAAGTAGATAGTGATAGCGATGGCGTGTTGGATGTAAATGATAAATGTCCAAACTCTCCTGCTGGAATAACAGCCAATGCAGAGGGTTGCGAAGCTGATAGTGATAGAGATGGCATCATAGATGAGAAAGACAAATGTTTACATACTTTAAGTGATGTTGAAGTTGATTCAGAGGGCTGTGCAAAAAATTTCACTCTAAATATCAACTTTGCATATGATTCTGATGTAATTACTGCAAAGAAAAAAGAAGATATCGAAGCTTTAGCTACATACCTACAAAATAATCCACAATATAATGTTACCATTATAGGTCATACCGATTCTATTGGAAATGATATTTATAACTTAAAGCTTTCGAAAAGACGTGCAGAATCTCTTAAAAAAGCACTTATAAATTTAGGTGTAGCACAAAATCGTATGACTATATCAGGCCGAGGGGAGTACTCTCCAATTGCATCAAATGAGACAAAAGATGGACGTAATAAAAATCGCCGTTTAGAACTTACTTTTTCTCAAAAATAATGCTTACATGTACTGTTTGGTGCATTAAATTAACTCATTTTTGTGACATCACTACAAAAAGCAAGAGAGCTTCTTCTTAGCAACTGCTCTCTCGCTTACTCCCAGTCTTTATACTTATCCGATGCATGTTTATCTTTTTTGTAGCGTCTATTGTTTATAGTTTTTTCTATCTGATTTGATTGATAAAGAAGTTTATCTTTAATCTCTTGTATATCTTTTTCGCTCTCTTGAAAAAGTATCATCTGTTTGATAAGTTTTTCGAGTTCGTTATACTCTCCTTTATATAAGGCAACACTTTCTATTCGCTCAAGATATCGCAAGTTATTTAAAACTTTTTTATCATAAGTCTTTTTGGAAATTGTTTCGGATTTAAAAAGATAGTTTATGATACTGTTTGAAAAACGCTCTAAAACTCGAATATACCTTAAACGTTTTGCGTTATCTATTTTTGAAGCCATTATTCTCTCTTTTTTTGTATAATTGCGATATTATAACTATATTTACATGTAAGGTTTTTTATGAAGAAAATTATTTTCGCTTTAGTGTTACTTTCGCTCTCTCTTTTTGCGCAGGTGAAACAGGAGTTTGCTTCTCAAAAGCTTCTTGATTCTAAGATTAAGATCATTGATATTCGCACACCATCTGAGTGGCGTGAGACAGGTTTGCTTAAAGGTTCTATTCCTATTATGTTTTTTAACGAACGCGGGCAATACGATATTGATGCCTTTTTGAGTAAACTTAATCAATATATTAAAAAAGACGAAGAGTTCGCTCTTATTTGTAGAACAGGAAGCCGCTCTTCTATGCTCGCACCTTTTCTTGATACAGAGCTTGGATACAAGGTTATTAATCTCCGTGGAGGTATTCTTTATGCTATTGGTAATAAACTTCCTATTGAAGTCTATAAAGGTCACTAGGTAGTGCCAAAGAAAAAAGTTCTCATCTTTTTAGTAATGCTTGTGTTTAGAATAGCGCTTGTGTTTGGGCTTATTGCTTTGATTGCATTTTTGCTGTGGGGGACTTTGTATCTTCTTTTTATGTGATGGCTAGCGTTTAAAACGGTAGCCTTCAGCTATAAAAAGTTCTCGCAGGCGAGGTTGAATATCGCCTTGAAATTCCATAAACTCTTCTTTTATATTGCCACCTGTACCTAGTTTTTTCTTCAATTTTTTGAGCAGTGCTTTTGCATCATCTTTGCTTATATGCAAGGGTCCTACCAAGGTGACAACTTTACCGCGGCGTTTCTCTTTTTGAAAATGAAGTTGATGTTTTGAGGGTTCGGTGACCTCTGTTTTTGTTTTTTTAGGAGCGATTTTTACCTCTTGCCAATCAGAACCAAAATCAGCTCCGATATTGAGATCAAGTTTTTTACCTCGACTCATCTTTAAGAGGCATCTTTTACAAATTGACGGAGTATAGAAACGCCCTTGTCTGCAAAATCATCTTTCACGACATGCTTTAAAACGGTATCTGGGCAGTAGATACGCTCATCATATAAAACAACGATAGTCTCATCTCCATCTTGTATAAAACTTTTTTCACCTAAGAGGTCATAGCGTGTAGCTCCAATGCTTATAATAGCTTGAGTTGGATTCTTGCATGTAAGCAGATATTCTCTAATAGGTTCAAGTGGTCCAAAGTCTTTTTGGGTGTTAATCTGATTTTCCATCCACAAGATAAGTTTTTGATAAAAATAGCTATATCCAGTCAGTTCTACATCTTCACCGTAAGGAAAAACATTGCCATCATGTCTTAAAAATGAAGCAATGCGCCAAGTGTCCATTATGCCGCCATTTTCAAAACGGTTGATAGGGATAAGTGTATCACTCAAACCTTTTGACGCTGGACCCCAGTTTTTCTTTTGTGAAATTTTCTTAACGCCCTTTTTGCGAATAGAAGCATCATTGTAAGCACCAAAATGTGTAGGAATAATCTTGCTCAGTTTTGCATCTTCATAGTACAAATCACACACTAAACCTACCTCAGGCTCCACTTGGACATCAACATCTTCTTTTGGCAAGATAAGCGTATCGCTTGAAAGAGGAAAAACGCCTAGTTGATTTTCAAAATCTGGGAGATAAAAAGGAAATAAGCCTTTAGGAGCATTCTCATCCTCACTCACAACATCTTTGAAATCTTCTGACTCGCCAGCTTGTTCGAGGTGTAGAGCAAAATTGCCTGCAACTCCTAGTCCTATGACATTTTTAAATTGATCCATTTGCTTTTGCCTCTGCAAACTGCTCATATGTCCCTTTAAAATCAATATAGGTGCCATCAGGGTGAAGCTCTATAACACGAGTAGCAAAAGCATCAAGAAGTTCACGGTCATGAGAGACACAAATAACATTTCCACTAAAGTTATAAAGTCCCTCACCAAGGGCAACAATCGCTTCAAGGTCAAGGTGATTAGTAGGCTCATCAAGCACTAAAAAGTTCCCCTCTTCAAGCATCATTTTAGAGAGCATCATGCGGTGTTTTTCACCCCCTGAAATCTTCTCAACACTTTTTTCTTGCTGTTCGCCATTAAAAAGCATGCGCCCTAAACAGTTACGAATTTCTGCAATATCACGCTTAGGGTCAAAAGCGCGTAACCAGTCATAGAGCGTACCGTCACCGCTAATTTGCTCAACAGTATCTTGTGGAAAATAAGATGACTCAATCGTAGCACCCCATTTCACTTCACCCTCATTAGGCTTTATCTCCTCCATGATGATTTTTAAAAGTGTAGATTTTCCCACACCATTGGGACCGAGAATTGCTATTTTTTCATCTGGCTCTATACGAAGATTTATATTTTTCAAAACTTCCAAATCATCAAAAGAGTGAGAAACATTATCTATTTCTAAGGCTTCACCACCCATTTTTCGTTTCGCCTTAAAAACAATACTTGGATCACGACGGCTTGATGGCCTAATATCTTCAATTTCCAATTTATCTAACTTTCTTTGACGCGAAGTTGCCTGTTTCGCCTTGGAAGCATTTGCTGAGAAACGGCGTACAAAAGCCTCGAGTTCTTCTTTCTCTTTGAGTTTTTTAGCATTATCCATCTCTTGTTGCTTTGCAATAACATTTGCCGCAAGGTACCAATCATCATAATTTCCTGTAAATTGGCGAATTTTTTGGTAATCAACATCTAAGATATTTGTCACAACCGCATTTAAAAAGTGTCTATCGTGAGAGATAACGACCATAGTTCCATCATGACGCTGAAGCTCATTTTCTAGCCAACCAATAGATTCGATATCCAAGTTATTTGTAGGCTCATCGAGGAATAAAACATCAGGTTTTGGATAGAGAACCTGTGCTAGTAAAACTTTAAATTTATCAGAAGTTTTAAGTGTTGACATAAGGTTTTCATGCTCTGAAGCAGGAATACCTACATTTTCTAAGATTTTAGAGATATTGACATCATATTCGTATGTTGGGTCTTCTTCAACACAGATAACTTCTAGCTCTGCTAGACGATTATTTGTCGCATCATCTTCAAAATCACCCGTTACATAGAGCTCTTCTTTCTCTTTGATAGCGTCATAGAGGCGTTTATTCCCATATAAAACCGCATCCATAATCGTATAATCTTCAAAAGCAAACTGATTTTGCCCTAAAACACCAACTTTGAGACCATTTTCAATAACCACTTCACCTTCAAATTCTTCGATTAATCCACTCAAAATGTTTAAAAATGTCGTCTTGCCTGCACCATTTGCCCCGATAAGACCATACCGCTTATGACGGTCTAGTTTAAGATTGATATTATCAAATAAAACACGACTACCAAATCGCATAGTTAGATTGATTGTTTGTACCATAGAGTTACTCTTTTGTATGTAATATTTTCGCGATTATAGCCAAAAGATGTAAAGATTTAAAATTACGCTATTATTCGCTTGCATGTAAGGGAGAGTAATCATGGCAGTAAAAAGTCTTTTTATAGCGTCACTTGAGCCTAAAGCTGGGTCTTTGATAGTTTCGATGGGAATAATGCAGTTACTCAAGAGTCGCCTTGAGCGAGTGGCATTTTTTCGCCCTATTGTTGAGCATAAAGACGATAGTGATATTCGTTTTATGATTGAGCATTTTAATCTTGAACAATCTTACGAAGAGAGTTCTGTTTTTGAAATCGAAGAGGTCGAAGAGTTGCTCTCTGAGAATCGCTATCACTATATCATAGAGACCTTGATTGCGAAATATCGCGCACTCGAAGCCAAGTATGATTTTGTCCTTATCGAAGGCTTGAATCGTGATCGTTTCTCTAAGGCTTTGGAGTTTAATATTAACCATAATATCGCTAAAAATCTGCGCAGTCCCTATGTAAGTGTTATTAATGGCAAAGACAAAAAGTTTTCCGATATCCGACAAGAGATACAGATAGAACGCGCTACATTAACGCATGAGCATATTGAACCTATCGCTCTGTTTGTCAACCGCCTCAGTGAAAAGCCTTATAAAAAACTGTCTGCTAAATGTCCTCAAGATCATATTCGTGCATTTTTTCTCCCTGAAATTGAGGAGCTTGATATGCCTAGCGTTGGCGAAATTATGCATGAACTTGGATGTAAGCTTCTTTTAGGTGAAGTAAGCGATCTTGACCGTATAGTTCGTCAAAGTAAGATTGCTGCTATGAATGTTGAGCATATTTTAAGCCGTTTTGAGGATGGAGATCTGATTATTGTTCCTGGTGATAGGCTAGATGTTATTTTAGCCTCTTTAAGTGCGAACTACTCTAAAGACTTTCCAAGTGTCTCTGGCATCTTGCTCACAGGTGGTTTTACCCCTGCAAAAGAGTTCCTAAAACTTATCTCTGGACTAAGTTTTTTTAATATTCCTATCCTCTCTATAGAGGCTGACACCTATACTAGTACCATGCTTGTCAACCAAGTTCCTGCAAAAATTCGCCCTAATCGTGAACGTAAGATTGCCCTTGCCATGGGAAATTTTACAAACAATGTTGATCTTGAGATATTGCGAGAACGACTTATGTCTAGTGTCTCTCTTGTCACAACTCCTGAGATGTTTGAGTACTCCTTGTATGAATGTGCAAGTAAGCAACGCATGCGTATTGTCTTGCCAGAAAGTAGTGATGAACGCATTTTGCGAGCAGCTGAAATTTTATTGAGGCGTGATATTGTTGATATTATCTTACTAGGAAATCCCGAAGAGATAGAGCATCAAGCAACCACGCTTGGTCTTGATATTTCACTTTCAACTATCATAAACCCCTATACAAGTTCTCATCTTGAAACTTACACACAAAAATTTCTTGCTATGAGAAAACATAAGGGAATCACCCTAGATGCAGCGGCAGATGCTATGATACATGACACCTACTTTGCAACTATGATGGTACAAGAGGGAGATGCGGATGGTATGGTCTCTGGTGCTATTCATACCACGCAAGATACTATCCGTCCTGCGCTTCAAATCATCAAAACCACCCCTGATATCTCCCTTGTTTCAAGCCTTTTTTTGATGTGTTTAGAGACGAAAGTTCTTGTTTATGCAGACTGTGCGGTTAATCAAGACCCAAGTGCACAAGATTTAGCACAGATTGCTATCGCATCGGCTAAAAGTGCGCTTAGTTTTGGGGTAGAGCCTCGTATCGCTATGCTTTCATACTCTACAGGAAGCTCAGGCAAAGGGGATGATGTAGAAAAAGTTCGTAAGGCTACAAAAATAGTTCAGAAACTGCGTCCTGATTTACTTGTAGAGGGCCCTATCCAATATGACGCTGCTATTGATTCAAAAATAGCCCATAAAAAACTGCCAGAAAGTAAGGTAGCAGGGCAGGCTACAGTTTATATCTTCCCTGACCTAAACACTGGAAACAACACCTATAAAGCCGTCCAGCGCTCCTCTAGCGCCATCGCTATCGGTCCTATTTTGCAAGGGCTTAAAAAACCAGTCAATGATTTAAGTCGTGGTTGTGAGATAGCTGATATTGTCAATACGGTTCTTATTACCGCTATTCAAGCCCAAGAGTTACCCAAATGATTTTAGTGATTAATGCAGGAAGTTCTTCTATTAAATATAAAATTTTTGAGCTAAAAACTCTTAGAGTCATACAACAAGGGCTTATAGAAGAGGTGAAAAATCATCATCAAGCCTTTAAAGATTTACAAGATGGAATTATTGACTTTGAAAAGCTTCGAGCTATTGGGCACCGTGTTGTGCATGGTGGAGAGCATTTTAGTGAGCCTGTCTTGATTGATGCTAAAGTGATAGAGACTATTAAGTCGCTCACTCCTCTAGCACCACTGCATAATCCTGCCAATCTTGAGGGTATCTATGCGGCGCAAAATCTAGCTCCAAATATCCCTCATATCGCTGTTTTTGATACAGCATTTCATCAAAGTGTGCCCCCTTATAGCTACCGATACCCTCTGCCAAATGAGTTATATGAACGCTTACATGTAAGGCGTTATGGATTTCATGGAACTTCACATCATTATGTCGCTTCTGAGGCTTCTAAAATCTTACAAAAACCTCTCAAAGAGCTAAACCTCATCACCTTGCATATAGGCAATGGTGTTAGTGCCTGCGCTATTGAAAAAGGCAAAAGTATAGATACTTCTATGGGTATGACTCCACTAGAGGGCTTGATGATGGGAACAAGAAGTGGCTCTATCGACCCTGCTATTGTCGCGTATTTGATGCGTGAGGGTGGCTACGGTATTGATGAGGTAGATACACTTTTAAATAAAAAAAGTGGACTGCTAGGAATTGCTGGCGAGAGTGATATGCGAACTATTTTAGCGAGTAAGAGTCAAGAAGCCTCTCTTGCTGTTGATATGTTTACGCATAGGCTGAAAAAACAAGTTGGTGCATATATGGCTATACTTGAGAGTGTTGATGCGCTTATCTTTACGGGCGGAATTGGTGAAAACTCTGAGCAGATTAGAACTCTTACATGTAAGGGTTTAGAAAAATTTCATTTTAAAACATTAGTTATTGCTACGGATGAAGAGTTGCAGATAGCCTTACATGTAAAAGAATTATGTACCTAAGTTTTGATTTGTAAGTGCCACTTTAGAGAGTTTTTTTAGGGTTGCATTCTCAAGCGTAGTTTTGGCTACCTCTCTTGTTAAGCCTACAAGTGTATCATAATCACTAAAATCACTTCTTTTCTTGAAGAGTGCTCGTGTTGCAAGTTGCTCCATCAAATCGTCATATTCTAGTATATTTTCTACCGCACTTAAATAGTTGTGAATTTTCACATTCTCAAATAGATCATTATCTATAAAAGTATTTTTAGCTAAATCTTTTGCTGTATCATTATCAAGACCACGCTTAACAAGGCACTCTTCGAGCTCATCGCGAACACCCTTTCGTACAGTGCTTTGGCGGTTTTGTTCACCAAAATTCATACCATCACGATTGATTTCTTGTCCGTTTAAAGCAATGTTTCCTAGAAGAAAAAGTGTTCCAAATATTAATATTTTTGCATTCATTAAAAATCCTTACATGTAAAAGAAATAGTCTATATGTCGATATTGTAAGTAAGAACAGTAAACGAGGAGTAATCATGAACATTTTAGGCAATATTAGTAGTATGAATTTATATACTTCTTACTCACAGTTACAGGTTAATAAAAATGAGTCAGGACAGCAGAGCAGTATAAATCTTGAGATTCAAGAACTTTCATTCTCTTTTTCATCAACTTCTACAAACTTTCAAGCTTCTGTTGCAAACGATCAATTTCAGAAAAATTATGAAGAATTTCAGAATTTTCTTGGAAGTATTGGCTATGATGGCAAACCTATTGCAGAGCTTAATCAAGAAGAAGCAAGCGCACTTGTTGGGGATGATGGCTTTTTTGGTATCGATAAAACCGCTGAACGGATTGCGAATTTTGTTATTCAAGGCTCAGGTGGCGATGAAGATATGATGCGCGCAGGTCGTGAGGGAATTTTACAAGGCTTTAATGAAGCTGAAGATATGTGGGGTACTAAACTTCCTGATATAAGCTACAAAACCATAGAAAAAGCCACGCAGATGATTGATGAAGCGATGCACAATTTAGGATATTCTATTATGGACGAGAAAGTATGACATTTGAACTACAAGAAGAGTATATAGAGCTCTATAAACTACTAAAAATTTTAGACCTTGTTGATAGTGGTGGTGATGCCAAACAGCTTATAGAGCATGAAGCAGTCCAAAGAAATGGCGAACTTGAAACTCGAAAACGAGCTAAAATTCGCTCAGGCGAGATTATCACTATTGGTGATGTTACGATAGAGATTGTGTAATCTTAGCCTTATAAGACTGTAACATCTCCTCTTCAAAATGGTTATTGCTTGCATATTCGTAGCCAAAAACGCTACGCCAGAGTGAGTGGTTTTCCATACAGAGGTAAAAAAACACCTTATTATGCCAAGCTTCAAAAGCATTAAAAGCATGTTTAAACATCTCCTGTTTTGTCTCCAGAGGGTAAGACTCTTTACCATTAGCATCAACAAGGGGCATCTGTAAGATTTTACTTTTAAAATTACGCTCTCTTAGCTGTTTTATAACAGGTTTTATAAAGGTTAATGTCCCCATCGAAACCATAACAACTTCTTCAGGCTTGAAGGTGTCTATCAACTCTTTATACACCGCACTATACTCTTGTAAGTAATTTTCATACTGCACTATTGGATGAAAATGAAATCCTACTTTGACCCCTTTATCAGCAAGTCGCCTTGCAGCTCTTAGGCGTTTTTCAAGTGAGGCACTAAGATGCTCTTCATGTTCGACTATCGTTGGTGTGTTGAGTGAGTAGGTGCAGATAATATTTGATGGCACCTCATTTTCTAAAAAATAGCTTATATTGTCTGATTTTGTTTTAAACTCTAAAATCACATTGGGATATCTGCGCGCAAAAGCAAAAAGAGCGTCTAAAATTCCTCCACGATTACCCCACATCAGGGAGTCAGATGACTGCCCTGTTCCTATATGATATGTCACATCTGGGTCAAGTTGCAATTTTTCTAGTTTTTCAGCGAGATTGATATCTATACCTATCTGATTTTCATTATAAAAAGATTGGATAGAGCAGTAAGAGCAGTCAAACCCACAACTCTCAACAGCATCAAGCGTTAAAAGGTTGCAACATCTTGTATTTGGCGAGGCAACGGGACACATTCCTAGAGACAGATCTTTATCATCTTTTTCTACAAAAGAGAATTTATGCTCTATCTTGTGTTCACTGACATCAAAATTTTTATAACTCTTTAGGCTGTTTTTAAGAGTATAATGCTCCTTTCTAATGCAATTAAATGCCTCTTTTTTAGAGCTAAAATTACTATGGAGTCTCTCTGTGATACTCTTTTCATTCCACATATTAAAATCAATAGCCATATCAATAAGCTGTTTAAGCTCTTGAAAAGAGAAACGATAATGAAGAGCCTGTTTTTGAATATAATCACGCTCGCTTACATGTAAGTTCGTAAAGTTAGTTTTTTCTATAAATGTGTTAAATTTTTCATTATATGTTTGCATATTGGCATTATAATAGACTTTTAAACAATTTTAACCTATAATCTCTTTTTTTACATCCCAATACTAGATTGCGAAACAACTTTATGAAAAATAGAAAAATTATGTTCCTAGGCTTTATGACCGCTTTAGGACTTTTAACATTCACACTTGCACCATCACTTTTAGCCAAAAACGAAACGGCAAATGACACACCAACTGTTGAGGCGTCACGACTTCAATCTCTTGCAAAATTCACAAAAGTTCTTGGTATTGTCGAGCATTACAATGTAGATGAAATCACTATTGAAGAGATTATGGACAAGGCACTTCAAGGGCTTATGACAAACCTTGATGCACACTCAAGCTATCTCAACAGTAAAAATTTTGAAAGTCTGAAAGTTCAGACAAATGGTGAATTTGGTGGATTAGGAATTACTGTAGGTTTGCGTGATGGTGCCTTGACTGTTATAGCTCCTATTGAAGGAACACCAGCAGATAAAGCAGGTCTAAAATCTGGCGATATTATTTTGCGTATAGATGGTAAATCGAGCCTTAATATGACTATAGATGATGCCGTTGGAGTCATGCGTGGAAAACCAGGAACACCAATTATGCTTACAATTATCCGCAAAGAGGAGAATGAGCCTTTAGAGATTAAAATTGTCCGAGATATTATAAAAATTCAATCAGTGTATGTGAAAGAGATTGGCGATGATATCCTCTATCTGCGTGTAACTAGTTTTGATAAAAAAGTTACTAAAGATGTCAGTAAAGAGCTAAAGAGATATATGGGTACTCGAAAAGGTATTATTCTTGACCTTCGTAATAACCCTGGAGGCCTGCTTGACCAAGCGGTAGGACTTGTGGATCTTTTTGTTGATGATGGTGATATCGTCTCTCAAAAAGGGCGTGACTCAGCAGAAGACCGTGTATATAAGGCTTCATCATCAAATACATTAACACATGCTCCTTTGGTTGTCCTTATAAATGAAGGAAGCGCAAGTGCTTCTGAAATTGTTAGTGGTGCACTTCAAGATCATAGACGAGCTGTTCTTTTAGGTCAAAAAACATTTGGCAAAGGAAGTGTTCAAGTCATCCTTCCTATTGCAGATAATGAAGCTATTAAGCTCACTATCGCACGTTATTATCTCCCAAGTGGTCGTACTATTCAAGCTGTGGGCGTAAAGCCAGATATTAATGTTATACCAGGTGAGATCAAAACACATGAAAATAAATTTAAAATAAAAGAATCTGATCTTAAAAAGCACCTAGAGAGTGAGCTAGAGAAGATGGATAATAATGCAAGCGAAAAAACAGACACATTTGAGGGAGAAGATGACAATAAAACAGTTATCACCCCAGAGATGATGCAAAGAGATATTCAACTTAAAGAGGCTGTTGATATTGTCAAAGCCTTGATTATAGTAAAAGGATTATAAGAGATGCAAAAACGTGAGCTTCTTTATGAGGGTAAGGCAAAGAGACTTTTTCTAACAGATGACGACAATCTAGTTATTTCAGAATTCAAAGATGATTTAACTGCTTTTAATGGTGAGAAAAAATCAAGCGAAGCAGGCAAAGGCGCACTTAACAATAAGATATCAACAGAGCTTTTTAAACTCTTAGAATCCAAAGGTGTACCAACACACTTCGTTGAAATGCTAGATGATAATCATATGCTCCACAAATATGTTGATGTGATCTTAATCGAGGTCATTGTTCGCAATGTAGCAACAGGGAGTCTTAGTAGAAACCTAGGTATCGAAGATGGGAAAGTGCTTCCTTTTACTCTTGTCGAATTTGATTATAAAAATGATGCGCTAGGTGATCCTAAACTTAATGATCAGCACTGCCTTATCTTAGAGCTTGTTGATAGTGTTGATGAGTTAGACCAACTCCGTGCAATGGCGCGTCAAGTCAATGATATCTTGCGTCCTTACTTTTTTGAAAAGGGACTCAACCTTGTTGATTTTAAACTAGAATTTGGAAAAGACGGTGATGGAAACATTATTTTAGCAGATGAAATTAGTCCTGATAATTGTCGATTTTGGGACACGAAAACAGGTGAAAAGATGGACAAGGACCGTTTCCGTCAAGGAATGGGTGGACTTAAAGTAGCCTATGAAGAAGTATTAAAGCGTATCTTAAATGATAACGACAAAAAACCAGAAGAATCAACTTACGAAGCGATGATGGATCGCGCATTAGGGACAAAATAATGAAAGCAATAGTAAATATATCTTTAAAAGCAGGCGTTTTAGACTCACAGGGTAAAGCCGTTCACCACGCACTCGATGCACTTAAATTTGAAGGTGTCAATGATGTTCGTGTAGGCAAGCAAATCGTCTTAAACCTTGCTCAAACAGAGAAAGAAAAAGCACTTGCAGAGGTGACTGAAATGTGTGAATCTCTTCTTGCAAATACTGTTATCGAAGATTATGAGATAGAGCTAATCTCATGAAAGTAGCTATTGTACAATTTCCAGGTACAAACTGTGATTATGATACAGAGTATGCTTTTAAAGAGCTTGGATGTGAAACACAAATTCTTTGGCACAAAAACGAAAGTATCGCTAGTGATATTGATCTTTTAGTTATTGCTGGTGGATTTAGCTATGGCGATTATCTTCGTAGTGGAGCTATTGCGCGTTTTAGCCCTATTATGAAAGCTGTGAGTGAGTATGTAAAAGATGGTGGTAAAGTTCTTGGTATCTGTAATGGTTTTCAAGTTCTCACCGAATCGCATCTTCTTCCAGGTGCACTCAAGCGCAATGAACATCTGCACTTCTTATCAAAACATCATCACCTGAAAGTAGTTTCAAATAGTAACACTTTCTTAGGAAAAATGGATAAAGATGAAGTAGTCAATATCCCTATCGCTCATCATGATGGCAACTTCTTTGTAGATGCTGACACTCTTAAAGAGCTCTATAAAAATGAGCAGGTTCTTCTGCATTACTGTGATGAAAATGGTGAGATAAGCAACCCTAATGGGTCAGTAGATTCGATAGCTGGTATCTGTAATGCTGAAAAAAATGTTTTTGGACTTATGCCACACCCTGAGCGTGCCATGGAAGCTATCTTAGGCTCACAAGATGGGCGTAAAATGCTAGAGGGCTTTTTAAAAGACTAATGCGTATCTTTGTAATCTTACTCTTTGCACTTCTTTTGCACTTAAGCGCAGAAGATGGATTTGCGGAAAATAAGAGCGTTGCGATTTCTCAGCATATTCTCTATAGTAGCTACGAGTATTATCCTCAAAGTGTCTTTAAGGGGCAGATATTTCATCTTAGTATCAAGACATTATCCACGCAAGAAGAGTTTCAAGAGATAGAGTATCAATTTGAAGGTGGATATGGTGCTCGCTTGCTTAACGAAAAGCCTTTTGCTGAAGAAAAAAATCATTATTATTATCATACCTTTTATTTTCTAGCAACTTCTACATCGATTAAAACTCCCGATATTATTGTCTCGCTTATTTATGATGAGTATAATAAAGATGAGTTAGTGCACCTTGAGGGTAAAAAAATAAAAGCAATAAAACTCAATCCCCCTAAAGATTTTGTCAATATCATTGCCAATGATTTAAGGCTAACGCAATACAAAATAAACCACTATAATGAAAAAGAAAATATAGCTGTTTTTAGTATGGAAGCCAACCATACAGTGATAGAAAACTTTACAATACCTCAAGATTATATTCAAGGTTTTGAATCAAATAGTAGCACAATATGGCAATCAAATATGACCTACTATGTCATCTTTCCTAAACATCTTGAGCAGTTAGAGTTTAGCTATTTTCACCTTCCATCGGCAAAATTTAAAAAACTTATTATGCCTATTGTTATAGATGATGATTCTGTCTCAACACAGAGCAATCTTACACCTCGTGATCAAAGACATACGCAAACAAAGCTCTATATTGCATTGGGTATTGCCCTTATTTTTCTCATTTTATTCATTGTGCGTAAGCGTTATTTTTATCTTTTTTTACTTGTGCTTGTAGCTGTATATGCACTCTATATCTCTACACCAATTCAAAATGCTTGCGTGAAAAAAGGAAGTTCTATCTATCTCCTTCCTATGAGCAATGGTACAGTTTTTGAAGTCACACAAAAAGAGAAGATATTTCAAATTGAAGGAAGCGTTGATGGCTACATCAAAGTCAAACTTCATAATAATAAAATAGGATGGATTCGTAATGAAGCTCTTTGCACGAATTAAATTTTACTACGCAACGGCGATGATATTTGCCAGCATGACATTTATGATTATAATTTTCCCGTTTTTACCTCGTCCTTATGCTCAAAAAATTGGTGCTTGGGTTATTCGTTTACTTCTTTTCATACCAGTAACTGTCAAAGGAAAAATTGATTCTGATGTACAGATGCTAATTTTAAATCATCAAAGTGATGTTGATATTGGTGTGATGGAGACTATTACAAAAAGAGATTTGGCATGGGTGGCTAAAAAAGAGCTTTTTGATGTTCCATTTTTTGGCTTGATGCTCAAACTTCCAAAAGACATTGCAGTAGAGCGTGATAGCAAACAAGCTCTTGTAAAGCTACTCAAAGATGCAAAAGATCGTCTTGACGATGGACGTGTTATCACTATCTTTCCTGAAGGCACTCGTTCGAACGGGGAAAAAATGCTTCCATTTAAAGCAGGCGCTAAAATGCTTGCTAATAAATACTCCCTTCGTGTGCAACCGTTAGTATTGATCAACACAGCACACTCGTATAACTCGAAAACAAAACAGTATAACCCCGGAAGAGTCACTGCTATATATATGGATGCTTTTGAGGTAGATAAGAGTGATAAAGAGTGGTATAAAAATTTAAAAGATTCTATGCAGAAGGTTTATGATGATGAGTTGGCAAACATTTCTAGCCATAGGTAGTGGTGGTTTTATAGGCGCTATCTTGCGTGCTTATCTTAATGGTGTTATCTCACATAGAGTTCCTCATGATCTTCCTTTTGGTACCCTTGGGGTAAACCTTATCGGTTCTTTTGTTATGGGTATTTTAGTGGCTTATTTTATGTATAGTAGTGTTTTTTCCTTACATGTAAAGTCTTTTCTCTCAACGGGGATATTAGGAGCATTGACTACTTATTCTACTTTTGCTATTGAAAGTGTATTGCTTTTAGAAGGTGGACATCTGCTATTAGCCTTTATGAATATCTCTTTAAATGTTTTTGGAACAATTCTCTTTGCTGGCATTGGGTTTGTAGCGACACACTCCTTTTTACGATAGACTGTCATGCTTTGCTCGTAGTGACGGGAGGGCAGTGTTATTGCGAAAAAACGAAACAATCTTCATTTGCAATAAATGTCGTTGTGAGGAATGAAGCAATCTGTTCACCTTGTATGTAATTTTTTGCTATAATAAACAGATGACATTTCCTGTACTAAAAAAAATTAAAAATTTACCAGAAGATACACGCGAAAAACTACGACTTAAGATCCGTGCTCGTGCTATTGAAAATACTAAAATCACCATTATTTTAGCTCAAAAAGATATCAACACCTTTAGCGAAGAAGATTTAGAAATTATTATTGCTGATGAAGAGCGTAAGATTAAGGATAAGATGAAAAGCATGAGTGTGATGGGTGTATTAGCGTTTTTTGGGCTGTCACTTTTTTAATGTTTCGCTCTCTTTATCGTACGCTTCTTAGCTACACAATTTTAAGAAAATATTTTACAACTATTTTTATTGTGCTTTTAGGCTTTGTCTCTATTGTTGAGGTCTCATTTTTTTACAATGATATTTTTGAGCTCAATTCCATAAAAGAGCTTTCTGATTTTATCTACGTTTTTTTTGGACTTAAATGGGCGCTTATTTTTGGATTTAGTGCCTACTTTTTTTACTCTTTTTATACTTTTAAACCAGAAAAAAAAAGTGCTAAAGAGATTATACAAGAAAAACCAACTATCAAAACGAAGAAAAATAAAACACAAAAGATTAACCACTCCACAGAAGCAAAACTTGAGCGACTTCTTCATAAAAAGAAACTGCAATCAAGAGTAGATAAGCTTATCCACTCTTGATAAAAAATATGGACATTTATTGAGTAAAAAAATTGATCAAGGCGTTATATTTATGTTTCTGAGTGCACTTATTTCTGCACTTAATGGAGCTGTTGCGAAGATATTAAGCGAGGATTTAAGTGCCTTAGAAATTGTATTTTTTAGAAATCTTATAGGTGCGGTTTTTATTCTTTTAATGCTACGGCATACTCCCACGCAACTCCCAGGGGGTAAATTGCATCTCTTAGTATTACGCGGTATTTTTGGTTTTTCGGCTATGATACTTTTTTTCTATACAATTACCGTCATCCCATTAGGTGAAGCGATAACACTCAATAAAACTTCCCCTCTTTTTGTTGCTGTTCTTGCTTTTTTTCTATTAAACGAAAGATTAAACTTGAATGGTATTACTGCTATTGTTATTGGTTTTGTGGGGATATTATTTATTACAAAGCCTTACGGACTTGCGATTAGCTATGAGCATTTTTTAGGCATATTGGGTGGTTTTTTTGCAGCATCTGCCTACGCAACTATAAAAAAAATCAAACATCTTTATGATGCACGCGTGATTGTTTTGTCTTTTATGGCAGCAGGAATTCTGCTTCCTCTGCTTCTCTTTAGCGTAACACCTTACGTTCACCCACCTGAAGCATTATCATTTTTATTTGTCAATCTTAATATCCCAACAACTCTCAATGTCTGGCTCTTAATACTCTTTATGGCTATCATCTCTACATTATCACAATGGCTACTTACAAAAGCTTATAGTCTCTCAAAAGCTGGAATTATCGGGGTTGTTAGCTATACAAATATACCTTTTGCCATAGGATTTGGATATATGCTAGGTGATGGATTTCCTGATTTTTGGGCTTTTGTTGGGATAAGTTTCATCATAATGGGCGGATTGATGGTAAAGCGAGGATAGTAGATACTTATGTTAAAATCACCTTTACAGAAATATTCAAGGATAAATATTGCCTACTCAAGAGAAGAAAAACGTCAAAAAAAAGCCCTATTTTTGTCCTTATTGTAAAGCTCTTTTTGCAGATGTGCACTCTTATAAAACTAAAGAGAAATTAATAAGCTATATCTGCTCGTTTTGCGATGAAACTTTTGATGACACGACTTATAGCGAAGTGAAAAATGCAACAGAGTATAATATTAAAGGTGATTTTGATAAGAAAAATGCAACTCATTTTATTAAACGTACTGTTGTCGATTTAAAGAAAAATGGATTTTCTCACAAAGAGATTCAAGAGATCACACATTTTTCAAGATCTATGATAAACAATATTACTAAAATACATGCCAATGCTGATAAAAGTATGCCACTTGAGAAATTTCTGAGTAGTGAGCTTATGATTGAAAAAGATGATACAGAAAAAAACATCCTAAAAGCTATCCAATATGGCTGTTCTTATGATTTTATCTGTAAAATTTTTGATGTGAGTAGAAGAGAAGTTAGCAAAGCTTCTAATTTGTACAAAGAGCGCGCTAGCAATCAAGAAAAAAAATCGACAGATGTTTTTAAAAAGTGCTATACTGTTTTATTGGAAAAAGAAAATCAAGTTCTCATCAAAGAAAAAAAGTAATTTAAGATAATATTTTATTTTTTAGGATATAATTCGCCACAAAATTTTACGCAAGGAGCTCGATCATGGCTAGAAAATGTGCTGTAAGTGGCAAAGGCCCAATGAGCGGAAACAATGTTTCTCACGCGAAAAACAGAACTAAACGTCGTTTTTTACCTAACCTAAGAACTGTACGTATCACTTTAGAAGATGGTACTACAAAGAAGGTAAAAATCGCCGCGTCTGAACTTCGCACACTGAAAAAAAATTCATAACACCCTAAAGTAAGACATTGAATCTGATTAAAAAGATTCGTCTTATTCTTAATTGGGAGGAGACTCCCAAACCTGACCCTTCAATATTACCTAAAATTTACGGTAAGTTTAAAGCATTTCAACTTCCTGCTGTACTAATTGTTTTAACAATGATGTTTGGAACTTTTGGCTATGTTATTATTGAAAATTTCTCTCTTATGGATGCAATTTATCAAACAGGAATTACATTTACGACGGTAGGTTTTGGAGAGATTGCCCCTATATCTGATTTAGGACGTCTTTTTACTATATCACTGATTATAGCAGGGTTTGCCGTTTTTTCAATCTCTATGGGTATTTTAGTAACAGCATTAAATAAAGGTAATATAGGTAGAATATTTAAGGAGCGACACATGTTGTATCAAATCGCGCGTCTCAAAAAACATTTTGTAGTCTGTTATCATAATGACTACACAATAGAATTAACAAAGCAACTTCGTCAAAATCATATCCCTTTTGTTGTTATTGACCCAAGAGAAGATATAGCACAGCTTGCTCTCAAACATAAGTATCCCTACTTTCTTCAAGAAGAGCCACATACTGATATAGCAATGCTTAAAGCGCATATTAGCTCAGCAAAAGGCTTAATCACACTTTCGAGTTCTATTGCAGACAATATCGCACTCATAGCTTCGACCCGTCTTTTTGAACAAGAACATAAGGTGCCGCGTCCTTACTATGTTATCAGCTCAGCTGATAGTGATAGTGATGTTGAAAAACTTAAAAAACTAGGGGCAGATACTGTGGTGTCACCTACAAAGCTTACAGCGCAACGCATTAGTGTGATGGCGGCGCGTCCTGATATGGAAAATCTTCTTGAGGAATTTTTGTACCGTACGGATACACCTTTGGATATGGAAGAGATATTTATTCCTAAAACAAGCTGGCTAGTTCTTAAGAAGCTTAAAGAGTCTCACTTGCGTCAAATTGCCAATGTTTCTGTGGTTGGAGTGACACAGCAAAATGGAAAATTTACGGCTATGCCTAAGGGTGATATGCTTATTATGAGTGAGTCAAAACTGTTAATTGTTGGAACGCACAAAGGAATTAAAATGGTTAAAGAGCTCATTCATTTACGAAAAAAACCCTCCGAGTTACGATATGTCTAGTATAAAAAAAATTGATGGTGCTGTTTGTGCTGCAAAAGGTTTTTATGCAGATGGTGTTAGTGCTGGTTTAAAGCCCAATGGTGCTAAAGATGTCGCCTTTATCTATTCAGACACGCTCTGCGAAGTAAGTGCAATTTTTACGACAAATAAAATGTCTGCAGCACCTATCGCACACGCTCGTAAGATCTCTCAAAGTAACTTTGTTCTTATCAATTCTAAAAATGCAAATGCAATGACAGGCAAAGAGGGCGTAGAAGATATTCACGATATTTTAAATACATTAACGCACAAGCACCCTACGCTTACCAATCCTTTAATGAGTTCTACGGGTGTTATCGGAGTGCGATTACCTAAAGAAAAAATCATTGAAGCAGCACTCAATTTTGAGCTTACATGTAAAGATGCAAAAGCTGCCTCAGAAGCTATTATGACAACAGATAAATTTAGTAAAAGTATCGCTTATGAGCTTACATGTAAGGATGGAAATAGTTTTAAAATAGGAGCGATAGCAAAGGGTGCTGGAATGATAAATCCTGCCATGGCAACAATGCTCTGTTTTATCACAACGGATGCAAAGATTTCTAAAGAAGAGATGCAGACTATCTTAGAGCATGTAAATCACAAAACTTTTAATGCCGCGAGCGTTGATGGAGACACTTCAACAAATGATACTGTTTTTATCTTAGCTAATGGACAGAGCAACTGTGTTGATTTAGAACTTTTTGAACAAGGCCTCGAAGCTATTATGGAGTTTCTTGCCAAAGAGATGGTGCGTGATGGCGAGGGTGCTACAAAATTAGTCACCTATGAAATCAGCGGTGCAAAAGATGATAAAGAAGCCGAGATAGTTGCGAAAAGCCTCAGCAACTCTCTTCTTGTAAAAACTGCACTCTATGGAGAAGACCCAAACTGGGGGCGAATTGCCGCTTCTATTGGAGCAAGTGGCGTTGCATGTAAAGAATCAACACTAAGTATCTCTTATGATGATGTAAAACTTTATGAAAAAGGTGTCAATCTTTTTGATGACACAGTAGAACTCGCAGCTTCAAAAGTGATGCAGCAAGAGAGCTTTAGCATCTATTGTGATTTAGGCATTGGCAAGGGAAAATTTCGAGCATACGGCTGTGACTTAGGTTACGATTATGTCAAAATTAATGCTGATTATCGTACATAATTATTTATAACCACTTCCTAAGTCAGCATCTACTATAATTCCATTAAAAAGTGCTCAAGCATAATAAATGTCATATTTCAATGAGACAAGAGAGCATAAGATGTGAGGCATAACTTTGCAGGCGTACTTATTGTACGTCAAAAAGTTATAACGAAGCGGATTGTGCTCTCTTGTCTCACCCGAAGGGCGCCTTAGAAAAGGCTCACTTTCTGCGTTAAACTTCAGTCGATGAAGCTACGGCTTCACCCCAGAAGTTTGCCTTGAAATTAAACCTTTTCTAAGGCGTTGCAATATGACATTTATT
>CAMZLS010000113.1 GCA_947311765.1 uncultured Helicobacteraceae bacterium | reverse complement strand
TACACAGTTTATTTTACACTCTCATTAATATTGATTTTTGAAAAATTAGAACTACTAGAAAAAATTCTACCAAATCCATTTAATATTATTGTAATAGTTTTTTATTCATTTTTATCGTTACCACGCGGAGCGTGGGAGCGAGTTGAGGAGGAAAAAAATAACTTTATCATGCCATCCCCCTCATATAGCTCACTCGATATTTTGGAATCTTGTTTTTTTGTTAAATAATTGGATACAATGCAATATGAGTAAAATTGATGAGAAAAAAGAGTATATAGGACTTTTAAAATCGTATATTAATGTTATTGTTGCGTTTATATTAGCAATTGGTGCAGGCATATCAAAAATGTATCTTAGTAATGATATAAATATACTGTTTTGGGTTGGTATAGGATTTATAGTTTTATTTATGTTCTCATTTATGATCATCGCAAGAAAAGCTCATAAAGAAGTTAAATCTCTAAGAAATTTAAAGGAATAATTATGGATGCTGGAACTATTGGAATTTTATTTGCAGCAGCTGTTGTTGCTATTGGTATGAGCTACGGCACTTATCAGGTTTTGAGTATTGACAAAGATTAGATCTCACTCATTCCCACGCTCTGAGACTGTAAAATAAGGGCACCTCTAAAAACCCTAGACACTCTCAGAGCGTGGGAATGCATAGAAAATCAAAATATCTTAGTAAGAAAATTCAACTCACCCAAGCGCTGTTCATAATGAAACGCATCATCAAAACGCTCATGTTTTTGTGCGCCTTTGAGTAGGAGTTTGTACTTCTCTATCATTACATGTAAGAGTTTTTCATCATCTTTATATCTTACATGTAAGGCTTCAAGTGAACGAATACGAAATCTATCCATGCCCCAGTATTTAAAAGAGAGTTGGTCTTTGTGACCGCCGTACTTGTTTATGAGGGGCTCATTTACTAAGCCTATTGTATGCTCTTTCATCAGGCGTAACCACAGATCATAATCCTCACACACTTCCAAACTCTCATCAAAACCGCCGACGCTGTCAAAAAGTTTCTTCTCTATCATCACAGAAGATGGGGCGATAATGCAGTGTGAGAGGGAGCGTTCATAGAGGTTTTCATGACTCTTTGCAAACTTTTTTGGAAGCTTTACATGGTAGCCGTCTCGTATCCATCTCTCGTCGGTGTAAGAGATAAGAATATCTCTGTTTCTCTTATGAAACGCTACCTGCTTTGCAAGCTTTTCTCTCTCCCAAGTATCATCAGAATCCAAAAAACAGAGCCACTGCGACTCTGCCATCATGGAGCCGTTATTGCGTGCAGAGGAGACTCCCATATTTTTTTGACGAAGCAGGCTTACCTCATCATACATCTTTGCCACCTCTGAAGTGGCATCGCTTGAGCCGTCATCGACTACGATAATCTCTTTTGGCTTAAAACTCTGCGCCAAAACCGACTCTATAGCGCGTCCGAGTGTAGCAACTCGGTTATAGGCGGGAATGATAACTGCGAGAGGGATTTAGTAAACCTTCAGTTCGTTGTAGAGGCTATCACGCTCCACGGGGATAAAGCCACTATCTTTTATCAGTGCGACAAACTCTTTGAGATCAACACCATTGGCACTTGCCGCTCCTGCTGCGGAGTTGATAGACTCTTGCTCTATCGTGCCATCGAGGTCATTGGCTCCAAACTCTTGAGAAAGCAAGGCAAGTTTGAGTGTTGAAGTTACCCAGTAAGCTTTGAGGTTAGCCACATTATCTAAAACGATACGGCTGATTGCCATTGTTTTCAGTATCTCATGTGCTGTTAAAAAGTTTTTAACCTTGAGATAGTTGTTTTCACGCTGATAGACAAGAGGGATAAAGGCATTAAACCCTGAGGTCTCATCTTGCAAATCACGAATACGCATCATATGATCAATACGGTCTTTACGCTCTTCAATATGCCCAAAAAGCATCGTCACATTGGACTGCTTGCCTCGCTCATGCCACTTACGGTGAATCTCTAACCATTGCTCAGAAGTCACCTTGCCCTTACAGATAAAATCTCGCACCTTCTCATCAAAAATCTCCGCACCACCACCAGGCATAGAATCCACACCATACTCTACCATCAGGTCTAAAATCTCATCATAAGACTTGCTGTATTGCTCTGCTAAAAAGTTCACCTCAGCAGCAGTCAAAGCCTTTACATGTAAGGCAGGATACTTCTGCTTTATCTTTTGAAAAATCTCCAGATACCACTCTAAGCCTGTATCAGGATTGTGCGCGGAGACGATATGCACCTCTTTGATATCACGCCCTACTATATCATCAACAATTTTTAAAATCTCATCATGGCTCATAGCGTAGGGGTTTGGGTTTTTTCGACTTGCCGAGTAGGCACAAAACTTGCAGATATCCTTGCAGACATTAGTCGGATTAATATGACGATTGATATTGAAGTAACTCTTTTTTCCATGAAGTTTTTGACGACGCGCATCAGCCAACTTCCCTAAAGTAAAAACATCTAAGTCATATAGAGACAGAGCCTCCTCAAAATCAATGCGCTCATCGTTTTCTATCTTTTCAATCAATGTCATAGTTTTCAACCCTATTTTCTTTTTTGCAATTATAGCGATACTTACATGTAAAGTAAAAAGGGTATAATTCTTCCTATGAAAATAGAAGAAAAAATTGAAGATTTAATAGAAAAAAACGCCTCTGATTTTGAGATATCCAAACTCTTTAAACAAGAGATAAGAAAGTATGAAAGTTCTCTGCATGAGATATTTATCAGCAATCAGGGAAAAGACTTTTTAGTTAAACATACAAAAGTTCTCGATAAAATTATCATGAATATGTATAAAACTGTGCTTCGGCGTAGTTTTGGGAACTATCTACCTATGCGTAGTGCCATTCCTATCGCTCTTATCGCTCTTGGGAGTTATGGGCGTGAACAACTGTGTGTCCATAGTGATATCGACCTTTTGATTGTTTATGAAGATATTGAAGGCTATCAGACAAAACAGATTATCGAAAAACTGCTTTATCTTGCTTGGGATGCTGGGATGAAACTCGGGCATCGTGTGCATGAAGTGAGTGATCTCTCTAAAGCTGCTTTTGAAGATATCACTATCCGTACTTCTTTGATGGAGTCTCGTTTTATTGGGGGCTCTCCCTTTGCTTGGCATGCTACACAGAGAGAGCTTAATAAAATTCGTCATACTGAGCCAAAAGCTTTTTTACTAGCAAAAATAGAAGAAGCCCATACAAGACGGGCCAAACATCCACTCTCTATGCAGCCAAATATCAAAGAGAGCGTAGGTGGGCTTCGTGATTCACAGCTTCTTTTTTGGGTGGCACAGACTATCTATAATATTGCATCGCTTCGTGAACTAAGTGGAAAACTTTTTAGCGAGGAATACTATAGAGAGTATCGCGTTGCGCTTGAGCTTCTCTTTCGTGTGCGAAGCGCCTTGCATCTTATCAGCGCAAAGCAGCAAGATAATCTTATCTTAGAACATATGCCTAGTGTTGCTAAGATGCTAGGCTTTACAGATGAGAAAAAACTTGTTACAAAAGTTCTCGCGGCACAGTGGCGTATCAACAACTTCTCACAAGTTTTTGTAAAAAAGATGATGCGTCCTTATTTGGCAAACGAGATTACATTGAGCGAGTTACGTCAAGCGCGTGTTTACAAAAATTTCTATATTTTAGAAGAGCGTATTTTCTCACCTATGTCGGTAGAAAGTATCGAAATCGAAACACTTCTTGAATTTTTAATCACTCTTGAAGATAAAGATTGGAAATTTGATCCTAGTAGTATTGCGATATTTACCTATAGTTTTATCAAGCAGCCTATGAAAAAATCCACCTACTCTCTTATAAGAAAACTCTTTGAAAGAGAGCATCTCTTTTCGTTTTTAAAACTCTTTTATGATGCAGGTATTTTACATGAGATTTTAGCAATATTTAGAAAAGTGCATCATCTGCCTCAATTTGATGGCTATCATCACTACCCTGTTGATCTGCACTCTATAAAATGTATAGAGTCCCTAGAGAATATCAAAGAGCCTTTCATACTCAATCTATACAAAACCCTTTCACAGCCCCAGCGTACACTTTTAAAAATTATTACTCTCGTTCATGATGCTGGAAAGGGACGAAAACAAGACCATAGTGAAGTAGGGGCTAAACTTATCGTTTCCTTTACTTCAAAACTTGGATTGAACGAAAACATGCAACAACAAGCTTCTCTTTTAGTCAAAAATCATATCAATATGTCTCGTGTAGCTTTTAATGAAAATATCTTTAATGAAAAAACACTTTACAAATTTATGTCCAATGTAAAAAACCTTGAAAATCTCAATATGCTCTATATCCTTACCTACGCTGATATTAATGGTGTAGGTAAAGGCACATATACCACTTTTAATAGCAAACTTCTTTATGATCTGTATAAGGCTTCTAAGGAAGTTTCACAAAATAGCGAACGCATAACTGATGCGGCTAAACGTCTCAAGATAGAGCGTCGTCTGCAAAATAATGAGGTATTTAAAACACTCACTCGCTTACAACAAAAAAAGATACTTGCCATAGAGTCCAATCTTTTTTTCTTTAAGTGTAGCATAGATGAAATCTTAAGTATCTCTCACAAAGCTCGTGAATGTAAAGAGTATAAGTACTATCTCCATGAAGGTAAAACTTTCAGTATAGAAATTTTTAGAAAAATTCCTCTTAACCTTGGGTATCTCCTTGGCAATCTAAATTATCTTAATGTTGTCTCTATGGATATCTTTACTCTCTTTAATGATGTAAAATATTTCAAACTAGAATTTGCTTTTCAACCTTCGCTTGATACCTATGATCAAATTCGTATGATTATTGAGGAGTCATTTGATATGAGTAAGACAATTACGCTTAGCACTCCTCATATTCTCAAAAAGCAGATAAGGCTTGATTGCGAACATTCAAAACAGTATGCACAATTAAATATTCACACAACAAATCAAAAAGGTCTTTTAGCCTATATTGTTCAAAATTTAGAAGAGTTGCATATCAATATTGTCACAGCAAAGATTCACTCCACTAAAAATAAAGCCAATGATAATTTTTTAATTGAAAAAGAACATAACATGTGCGATAATGCCAAGATAGCAATAGATAAATTAACACAAGGACACCAATAAATGTGTGGAATCATAGGATATATAGGTAAAAAAGCTACTAAAGAGATTTTAATTGATGGTCTGCGTGAACTAGAGTATCGTGGATATGATTCTGCGGGTATTGCAGTTTTGCAAAATGGCTCATTTAACACATTTAAGGCACTTGGTAAACTTATCAACCTAGAAGAAAAAAGTGCTGCTTTTGAGACAGAAGGTTTTGCAGTAGGCATAGGACACACACGCTGGGCAACACATGGAAAGCCAACAGAACTTAATGCGCATCCACACATGGGAGAGCAATCTTATGTTGTGCACAATGGAATTATTGAAAACTATCAAGAGTTAAAAAAAGAGCTTCAAGAACAAGGGACTCACTTTCTTAGTCAAACAGATACAGAAGTCATAGTACATCTTTTTGAATACTATCTCAACAAGGGTTTGAAATCTTTTGATGCCTTTAAAGCAACACTTTTGCGACTTGAGGGTGCTTTTGCTATCTTACTTGTCAGCGCCACAGAAGAAGGGCAAATATTTTTTGCAAAATCTGGTTCACCTCTCATTTTAGGTACCAATAGCGAAGATGAGAAGTTTTTCGGCTCTTCTGACGCGGCACTTATCGGAAAATGCGATAAAGTTATCTATCTTGAAGATGGCGCTTATGGCTATCTCAACGCTGAAACAATAGCACTTTATAATAAAGATGACAAAGAACAGAGCTTACAATTTAGTGCTCTGCCTACTTCAAAACTCTCTGCACAAAAAGAGGGATTTCGTTTCTTCATGGAAAAAGAGATTTATGAACAACATGATGTTATTGCTGATACCCTTTTGGGAAGACTCAGTGATGAAGAGATTATGTTTGATGAATTAGATGAAAATTTTCTTGAAGGTATTGAAGAGATCACCTTTTCATCATGTGGGACATCGTACCACTCTGCCCTTACTGGAAGCTACCTCTTTGAGCGTTATGCAAAGATGAAAACTTCTGTTGAATTTGCGAGTGAATTTCGCTATCGTGAGCCGCTCTTAAACAAAAAAACACTCTTTGTCGTTATCTCTCAAAGTGGTGAAACCGCAGATACGCTTGAGACCCTTAAAATGGCAAAAAAAGCGGGTTTAAAAACCTTAGTCATCTGCAATGTTGATAACTCCTCTATGGTTCGCCTTGCTGATTATACTATCTTGGCTCGTGCGGGTATTGAAAAGGGTGTCGCTTCTACAAAAGCTTTTGCTACACAGGTTGTTGTGCTGTGGATGATTGCACTCTATGTTGCTCAAAAGCGTAACACTTTAAGACCTCAAGAGATTGCCACGCAGATAAAAGTTTTACGAGAAGTTCCTTCAAAAACTATTGTCACTGATGCACTCCACGAAAAGCTTCACCGTCTCTCAAAGCGTTACCTGCATGGGCATGGCTTCTTTTTTATCGGTCGTGATGTTTTCTTTCCGCTTGCGCTTGAGGGTGCTTTAAAGCTCAAAGAGATTAGCTATCTCCATGCTGAGGG
>CAMZLS010000112.1 GCA_947311765.1 uncultured Helicobacteraceae bacterium | reverse complement strand
TTGTAGATTGTATTGAACTCAAGCTCATCTTCTAGCTCATTATCATTGATATAGATCTCACCATCAATCTCAACCGCCCAGTTTAAAGCGCGTGCGCTTAAGAGATACTTATGCTCATCACTCTCGCTATCAACGATAACTTCTATAGTTGTCCCGACGAGTTTTTCAAGACTTTGAAGCTCTGAAGTATGTGCCAAGTCACCAAGAATCTCCGCACGTTGGCTAATGATTTTTGCATCAATATGCTCACTCATATCAAAAGCAGGCGTTCCCTCCTCATCTGAGTAAGAGAAAACATTGATACGATCAAAACCAAACTCTTTTACAAAATCACACATCTGCTCAAACATCGCTTCACTCTCTTGCGGATGCCCAACGATAAAGCTTGTGCGTACAAAAGAATGCGGCAGTGAGCGCATAAAATGTAACTGCTCTAAGGTCTTCTCTTTGCCAAACCCACGCTTCATAAGACGCAGCATATCATCATTGATATGCTGAATAGGCATATCGAAGTAGTTGTGAAAAAGTTCAGATGAAGCGATCTCTTGGAGCAGTTTCATAGAAGTTGTAGAGGGATATAGATATAAGATACGAGCACTTTTTACCCCATCAATCAGCTCAATACGCTTTATTAGATGAATAAGTCCATCTTTCACATTTTGATCTCTCAGGTATGAGCTAGAGTCTTGCGAAATAAAACTAAAATCATAATAACCACGCGCCACAAGTTTTTCAACCTCACTCGCCACAGAATCCAAGTCACGAGAGTGTAATTTCCCCTTAAAAGAGGGAATAGCGCAAAAACTACAGGTCTGATTACACCCCTCAGAGAGTTTGATGTAGGCGTGATATGAGGAACCCGTCACCACACGCTCCGCCCCATCTATAAGATAAACTTCCTCAGAAAAACGGCTCTGCTTCTCAGCTAAGAGCTCATCAATCTTATCATAATCACCCACCCCCGTAAAGATATCAACTTCACTCAACTCTTGTGAAAGTTCCTCTTGATACCGCTCCGAGAGACACCCAGCCATCACCAAAAGAGAGTCATCTCTGCGTGTGTCATGAAGATGCATCACAGTGTTCAGTGATTCCTCTTTTGCAGCATCAATAAATCCACAGGTATTGACGATAATTACATCAGCCTCCTCAGACTCTTGCGTCAGCTCATAATTTTGAAGTCGCCCCATCATCACTTCGGTATCGACAAGATTTTTTGTACATCCGAGTGAGACGATATGAAGTTTTTTGCTCATATATTTATTTCCTTTGTTACCAAAGCTATTGATATCCTTGTTATAATAACGACATTATAGCTAAAGAGATGATGTGAAAAAATTTGATGTTCTTATTTTAGGTGGTGGTGCGAGTGGTTTGATGTGTGCAGGGTGGCTTAATCAGCACTCCTCTTTACATGTAGGGCTTATCGAGGGCAATACAAAACTCGCACAGAAGCTAAAGATCTCTGGTGGTGGTAAGTGCAATATCACCAATGTTTCAGTAACGCCTAAACATTTTCTAGGAGATGAACTTTTTATAAAGAGTGTTTTAGAACAGTTCTCAAAAGAGGATCTCTTGGCATATCTGCAAAAACGAGGGCTTAAACCTGTGATTCGTAAAAAACGTTACTATTTCTGTCCTCAAAGTTCTGATGAAATCATCAATATTTTGAAAAAAGATGCCTCTAAAACGCACATCATCTTAGGCGAAAAAGTCTTATACCCCAAGGGTACTTCCTCGTTCCTCACAGCGCAGGCAAGCAAGGGCTTTAGAGTCACAACAGATGCCAATACCTACGAAGCAAAACACCTTATTATTGCAACAGGGGCACAAAGTTATAAAAGTATAGGTGCTTCAGCTATTGGTTTGGATATTGCTAAAAGTTTTGGGCATGAAGTAAAGCAGTTTTATCCTGCCTTAGTAGGCTTAACATTGCAACCAGCCCAATTTTGGATGAAAGAGCTTAGTGGTATCTCCTTACATGTAAGGATAAGAGTTGGTGAAAAAGAGATAGACGAGGAGATGCTTTTTGCCCATAAAGGCATTAGTGGACCTGCTGTTCTTTCTGCTTCACTCTATTGGCATAAGGGCGATATGGAGATTGATTTTCTACCAAGCTTACATGTAAGAGAAGTCATAAAGTCCAATAAAAAGCACATCAGCTCTGCATTACCTCTTTCTAAGCGTTTTGTAAAAGCATTTCTAAAAGTCATAGAACTTGAAGATAAGTCTTGCAGTAAATTGACAGTCAATGAGATAGAAAAATTAGATTCTATTCACAAATACGCCTTTGCACCTTCTGGAAATTTTGGTTTCACCAAAGCAGAAGTGTCTCGTGGTGGTGTAAAAACTGAAGAACTTCATAGTCAAAATATGCAAAGTACAAAGCAAAAAAATCTCTATTTTATCGGTGAAGTTGTCGATGTTACAGGAGAGCTTGGAGGCTATAATTTTCAATGGGCTTTTAGTAGTGCGGTAGCGTGTGCAAAAGATTTGATACAAAAGAGTACATAAGCTTGCTTTGTATGCCGATATTGTGTTACCATTAGTCTGTATTAATCCGAAGTTAAAGCTTGCAAGTTATAATAGAAGCTAATGTTTTCAAAATACCAAGCTAAAAATGCAGATTTTTCGTGTACTTTTAGGTTAGTATATCATATTTTTAAAGGTAGATTATTATGTATAAAAACAGATTTTTTATGCAAGTGAGTGTCTTTTTATTTTCACTCTTTCTTTTAAGCGGTTGTGGAACAAATAATTCGCAAGCACCTGCAGGGCTAGCCCCAGGGGGTGATGGTAATGTCAGTGCTTCTATAGCAAGTTTATCAATATCAGGTGGCGATGTTACAGTAAGCCAGAATAGTCAAGCGGTAACGATAAGAGTCAAAGCATTAACCAAAGATGATAGGCTTGCTACTGATGGAAAAGTATTGGCACAATATATAGACACGGGCGACTATGAAGGTGAACTTACACCTGCTGAAGTGGATATTTCAGAAGGTTTTGCTACATTTGTTTATGTTGCACCTAAAGATTTACAGCATCAGATAGATATAGGCAATAACGGAACAAGCTTTAAGTTTTACAAAGAAAATGACTTGTCTGTAACAACAACAGTCAATATTATTTTTGATACTAGCGTAGATACAACAAACAGTGACCCAATATCTAAGCTAATCCTCTCAGAATCTACGATAAATATCACAAAATCTGAAGAGACAAAAAGTATTACAATTCGAGGCTTGAAGCTTGATAATACAGCAGTTATTAATGGAAAAGTTTTAATCCAATACCCTTCTACGGGCAATGTCGATGCAGGAACTGTTCCCGCAGAAGTGAGTATCACAAACGGGGTAGGAACCTTTACATATACCGCGCCAGTAGATATTATAAATGCAGCTACAGTTTCACCAGCGAATTTTAAAATATACGATAAAACTAATCCTAGTGTTTCAGCAACCCTAAGTGTTAATTTTGGAGGCGGTAATAGCGCAACTCCGCGTTTATCGGTGAGTCCATATTCTGTATCAGTGAGTAATAGCTCTGAATCTGTTCCTGTGACGGTTATTGTGACAGATGAAAATGG
>CAMZLS010000111.1 GCA_947311765.1 uncultured Helicobacteraceae bacterium | reverse complement strand
GAATCCCTCTACCCCATCCACTTTCAATTACCGCGGAATAGAGCAGTTCGGTAGCTCGTCGGGCTCATAACCCGAAGGTCGCAAGTTCAAATCTTGCTTCCGCAACCAAATATTTATATTGGAAAATTATGTTAAATCAAACGTATGACTCAAGCATTATCGGTTCGCTTATTATGCTCGGAATTTTAGGCCTATTTGTTTTTGTATTAACTCGTCCAAAAGATAAAAAGTAGCACTTCACACACCGCGGAATAGAGCAGTTCGGTAGCTCGTCGGGCTCATAACCCGAAGGTCGCAAGTTCAAATCTTGCTTCCGCAACCAAATCTAATTCGATATTATTAATTCCATCCTTATTGTTTTAAGCATAAAAAATATCTAAAATTATGCAATAGCTCTTTTGTAGAATTTTGGCAGCATAAATTATTAAAGACTACTGTGATTGTAATTTGTGTGTTACCAAACTATCTTATAGTTTCAGCATGGAAACTTATAGAACAATTTTTATATCAGATATTCACTTAGGCACAAAATTTTCTAAAGCCAATACATTTTTAGATTTTTTAAAGCACAACGAATCAGAATCTCTCTATCTTGTGGGAGATATTATAGATGGTTGGGCGATTAAAAGAAAGATAAATTGGGCGCAATCGCACTCAGATGTCATACAAAAGCTCTTAAGAAGAGCCAGAAAAGGCACAAAAATACACTACATAACAGGTAATCATGATGAATTTCTTCGCTCGTTTTTACCTCTTGTGTTAGGTGATAGTATCTTTATAGAAAATGATGCTACTTATATAGATTTAAAAAACAGAAGATTTTATGTAACACATGGTGATTTTTTTGATGCAATTACTATGACAAAAAAATGGTTAGCTGTTTTGGGTGATTATGGATATGATTTGCTACTCCATCTTAATAGCCCTATAAGAAAAGTTAGAAAACTTTTTGGTATAAAAAAAGAGTGGTCTCTATCAAAATATGCAAAAGACAATATTAAAAGCTCAGTTAGCTTTATAACTGATTTTGAGACAATTTTAGCAAATTATGCGAAGCAGAAAAATTTCAATGGTGTTATATGTGGGCATATTCACAAGGCTGAAATAAAAGATATAAATAATATCATGTATCTAAATTGTGGTGATTGGGTTGAAAGTTGTACTGCTCTCGTGGAGACGCTTGATGGAGAGTGGAAGATAATATTATGGGAAGAACATGAAGATTAGTATAGCACTTTCAGGAGGGGCAGCAAGAGGAGCATTTCATCTTGGAGTTTTAGAAGCTCTTGATGAAAAGGGCTTTCAGATAGAGGCTATATCAGGAAGCAGCATTGGTTCAATAGTTGGTGCTAGCTATGCTTGTGGTATATCTCCAAAAGAGCAGTTAGATTTTTTTTGTTCTAAAGAATTTAAAAAAATTATAAAATTTAACTATTTTAAGCATTCTCTTTTAAAAATAGATGAGAAAAATAGTATTCTCAAAGAGATAATGCCAGCAAAAAATCTAGAAGATGTAAAAATTAAAACATACATCACGACCATAGATCTTGTAAGTGGCAAGATAGTTAGGTTTGATAAAGGAGACTCAATTGCCCTTTGTCTAGCATCATCTGCACTTATGCCACTTTTTAAACCTATAGAATATAAAAATTATAAACTAGCCGATGGAGGGATTATGGATAATCTTCCCATAGAGCCTCTGAAAAAACATAATCTTCCTATATTTGGTGTTGATTTGCATCCTAATGAGAGTAATTATAAAGATACTATGAGTGGAATTTTAAAAAGAATGATAGTTTTGGCATGGAGAGCAAATGTTCAAAAAAATATAAATGAATGTGATTTATACATTACAAATCAAAAACTTTCTAATTATAGTTTATTTAAATTTAAATACCTAGAAGATATGTTTGATTTAGGATATGAAACGACAATGCTAATCACATCAAAGGATTAGGGCATCCTTGCTCCCGCATACAAACGATACAAGATAATGTAAAAAAACAAGTCCTCTTAAAGCTAGTAGTGTGTAAAATAAAGCTTTTAAAGGAGTTTTTTTGAAATACTTGGTTATCTTAATTACAATCGCTTTTTCTTTGCTTCATGCAAGTGAGCACTACGCTAAGGTGAAACCTTATGAAATTCGCACTATCTCTGCCAATGTTTCAGGTTTAATTCTTTTTACAGATGAGCAAAAAGAGGGTGCTTTGCTTGAAAAAAAAGAGTATATTATTATTGATGATGAACTTGATATTATCGAATACGATAAGTTAGATAAAAAGATAAAACTCTTACATGTAACACTTTCTCTTAATGAACAACTAAAGAAAAATTATGAAGAGATACTGCGTCGCAAAGGTGAAAATTATGAGCGTATTAAAGACCTAAAGATTAAGTCTTCTGTAGAAAAAGATAGAGAATTTTATGATTTTGTTGCCTCGCGAAACGCACTGCTTTCTCTCGAGAAAGAGATGCTTTCGCTTCAAACACAGATAAATGATTTAGAGTTACGCTCAGCTCAGTTAAAGCGTTCTATCTCCGATAAGCATTTTAAAGCTAATGGATATATTTTATATGCTTTAATGGTCAAGCCTGGGCAGGTCGTTTCGCCTGCAACTCCTCTAGCAAAGATAGCAGATGTTTCACGGGCTCTTTTGACGCTCTATCTCTCATCTGAAGAGATTGCTACGGCTAAAGAAAAAATTGTATATCTTGATGGCAAAAGAAGTGATTATAAGATTGAGCGCATCTGGAATATAGCAGATGAAAAGCATCTCTCAAGCTATAAGGTTCAGATTATTATTGATGCGCCAGAGAACTTTTCGGCTCTTATTAAGGTAGAACTACGCGATGAGTAAAACAGCATGTCCGCTTGATTGCTATGATGCTTGTAGTATTATTTATGATGAGGGAAAATTAAAAGGGGATAGTAAGCACTTTTTGACACAGGGTTTTCTCTGTCCCCATCTCAATCACTATGAAAAACATAAGCGCATTACCAAGCCCTCTTATAAGAGTGAGATTATCTCAATGGATGAAGCGATGCAGTATCTAAAAGAGAAAATCAAATCAATACCAAATAATCGCATCTTACATCTTCGCGGTCATGGTAATTTTGGATTGATGCAAGGGGTAACGGATCATTTTTTTGCTTCATATGGAGCTACTTTAACAAAAGGAAGCCTCTGCGATGGTGCAGGTGAAGCGGGAATCTTAGAAGGAAGAGGTAGTAATTTTTTAAACTCACCAGAGCAGATTGCAAAAAGTGAAGTTATTATTTTCTGGGGGCGCAACCCTCATGTGAGTAATTCTCATTATCTTCCTATGCTCAAGGGTAAAACTATTATCGTTATCGACCCCGTGAGGACAAAGATAGCGGAACAAGCTGATTATTTTATTCAAATTAAGCCTCATGCGGATATGTATCTTGCTATGCTTTTGAGCCGTTTTATGATGATAGAAGGGATGGAAGATAGGGAGTATTTAGAAGAGTTTGCTAGTGAGTATGAAGAATTTTATGAGTTAAGCCAAAGTATTCGCATTAAAAAAACCTTAGAAAAGATTGATGTAAGTTTAGGTGATATTGGAAGAGTTTTAGAGCTTATTCGTGGCAAGCGTATAAGCATTTTAGTTGGTCTTGGCGTTCAAAAATATCGAAGTGGTGCGGAGGCAGTGCGATGTATTGATGCCTTTGGTGTGCTTCTTGGAAAGAGTTGTGGTGTCAATTTTTTAGGAAATTCCACCGAAGGCATTGCGTCTCCTTTTTATCAAAAAGCGCCTCGCGTAGCTCTTGGAAATATTGATTTTACTGCCTATGATTTAGTATTTATTCAAGGCATGAACCCTCTTGCTCAAATGCCTGATACGAATCGTGTTGAAGAGAGCATCTCACATGTAAAAGAAGTTGTCTATTTTGGACTGTATGAAAATGAAAGTTCTGCTCGGGCTGATTTAGTTATTCCTGCAAAAACTTTTTTAGAAAAAGATGACATTCGCTCAAGCTACGGGGCAAATGATTTATTAAAAATGCCTAAGCAGTATGAGAGTGATATAGGTATAAGTGAGTATAAATTGGCTTTAGAGTTATCTAATGCCTTTGATATTGAACTTCAAAGTGAGTCAGAGTATTTAGAATATTTCGAATCACATCTCTTACATGTAAAGGGTCGTAAAGATGCTCCTTATGAAGAGGGTTTTCATACAGATGATGGTGAATTTGTTTTTATAGATGAGTTGGATTTTGCTCTTAATCTTAAAAGAGATCTCTTTTTGATTACATGTAAGTCTGCTAAAAGTCTCAATTCTCAGTTTCACAGAGAGTCACATGTCTATGTTAATGCTTCAATGGGTTATCTTCAAGGGCAGAGAATCCGTATCGTCTCTCAAAATGGGGCACTTGAACTTGATGTTAGGTTTGATGAAAATCTTCGCAATGACTGTATTTTAATCTACTCAGGAACCCCTGGGGTAAATAGACTTACAAGTTCACAACTCAGCTTCGATGGCTTTAACGCCGCATATCAAGAAAACAAAGTAAAGGTAGAAATATGTTAAAAGATTTAGATTTAAAGTATGTATTGCCAACATATGCACGTCAAGATATTGCATTTGTTAAGGGTGAGAATGCAACATTAACTGATAGCGAGGGAAAAGAGTATATCGATTTTATGGCAGGTATCGCTGTTATAAGTGTTGGTCATGGGAATGAAAAACTCTCAAAAGCACTCTGCGAGCAGATACATAAGATAGTCCATATCTCTAACCTTTATCTTATCGAACCACAAGTACAAGCTGCAAAAGCTATAGTCGAGGCAAGTGGCTATGATATGCAATGTTTCTTTGGAAATAGCGGTGCAGAAGCCAATGAGGGTGCGATAAAAATCGCTAGAAAATTTGGTGAAGTTGATGGTGAGATGAAGCGCTATAAGATTATTACCTTAGAGCACTCTTTTCATGGACGCACTATCACCACAGTCAAAGCAACAGGTCAAGAGTCTATGCACAACTATTTTGGACCTTTTCCTGATGGTTTTGTTTATGCTAAAGATATTGATGAGATAGAGAGTCTGCTTGATGATCACACGGTGGCAGTGATGATAGAACTTGTCCAAGGCGAGGGCGGTGTTCAGCCACTTGAGCGTGAAAAAGTCCATGCACTTGCCAAGCTTCTCAAAGAGCGAAATATCTTGCTTATTGTAGATGAAGTACAAACTGGCATCTACCGAACGGGTGAGTTTTTGGCTTCAAATCTTTATGATATTGAGCCAGATATCATCACTCTTGCCAAAGGTTTAGGGGGTGGTGTGCCTATCGGTGTAGTGATGACCTCACTCAAAGATGTTTTAGGCGCGGGAGATCATGGCTCAACCTTTGGAGGCAATTATCTCTCCTCAACCGCAGCAAAAACTGTATTAGAAATTCTGCATGAATATAAAGAGAGTGGGGCGCTTGATGAGGTATTTTTATATTTTGAAAATGCCTTAGAAGCCTTACATGTAAGGTATCCTAAACTCTTTTTAGAGAGTGTCGGTTTTGGTATGATGCGTGGTCTTCGTGTGAAAGATGGGGATACTTTAGCTAAGATTATTGAAAATGCAAAACAAGAAGGTGTGATGGTACTTCGTGCAGGTAAAAACACCTTGCGCTTACTCCCTCCATTGACTATCACAAAAGGAGAAATAGATGAAGGTTTCAGCCGCCTTAATCGCGCTATCGCTTCTCTCTAGCAGTGCTCTTGCTAGTGATGAGAACTTGACTTTAGAGAGTTATCTCTCTACTTTAAAGCAACGCACATTTTCTCTTGATTATGCAAAAACAGATAAAGAGTATCTAAAATTTCGTGATTCATGGATATCACCTGTTACGATGAGTTACAACTACAATAAAAGTACACCTTACGACAATGAACAGACATCTATGAACGCAGCCATCACTATAGATCAGCCCATCTTTAAATTTGGCGGTATCTATTTTGGAATAAAATATGCAGAGTTTTCTCATGATAGCAACACTCTTACAATTGATCAGCAAAAACGCTCTCTCATAAAGCAGGCGATTTCGCTACTGATGCAGATAAAGCGTACTGAACTTCAGATAAAAAGACAAGAGTTACAGATAGATAATTCACGCATAAATCTTGAACAAAAACGGAAACAGTACATCAATGGGCAGTTGGATTCAGGCTTTTTAAATAATGCGATTATTGAGAAAAATATCGTCACTCAAGCTCTCTTTGATCTGCAAACAGCCAAAGCAAGCCTAGTCTCTCAGTTTCAAAGTATCAGCGATAGTGACTATGAATCAAAAAGAATTCCCCATTTAGAGTACATAGAAAAAGAGGCATTTTTAGAGCGAAATATTGATATAAAACTTCGTAAAAGCAGTATAGAACGCGACTATTATCAAAAAAATATGACAATGGCAAAATACTTCCCAACTATCAGCCTCAACGGTTCGTACAAATGGGATAGAAGTGAAAATTTCCAATTTGGAAATACAGGTGCAGGCTACTCAGGAGAAACAAAATATTACAGCTATGGTTTTCGTGCTAGTATCCCCCTTGATATAAACACTTTTCGCGATATAGAGAGTGCGCAAGCCGATTATCTAAAATCAAAAGTACAACTTGATGATACAAAACGCTCCTTGCAAGCGCTCTTTGAAAAAGTCTCACACAATCTTGAAAATATAGATAAAAAAATTGCCTTAGCCCATGAAAATCAAGAACTCTACGAAACACTAGTCCATGATACAGATATCTTATATAAAAGTGGCTACAAAACAGCCTATGATTTGCAAAATATGAAAAACTCTTTAGAGATAGAAAAGATCAATATCAAAATGTACTATTACGATAAACAACTAGAGCTTTTAGAGTTGTATGAGAAGGTGACGAGTGAAGTTTAGCGAGTATATGTCGCAGTGGTTATATAGTGATGAGGGGTACTATTCGACCTATAAAAACATAGGAAAAGAGGGAGATTTTTATACCTCTGTTAGCTCTTCAAAGTTTTTTGGTGGTGCTATTGCGAAGCATATTATTAGCCTTGTTGATGAGGGTTTCTTACATGTAAACGCTACTATTTGTGAAATAGGGGCGCATCATGGGTACCTTTTGGCCGATATTGTAGAGTTCATTTATACTTTAAGACCTGAACTTTTAGAGAGTTTTGAATTTGTTATTGTTGAGCGTTTTGATGCGATGCAAGAGAAGCAAAAACAGTATTTTGATGACTCCTTTGGTGACGCGGTAAGACTCTCTCATGTTAAGAGTTTAAGTGACTTACATGTAAGCAATGCTTTTTTCTTAGCAAATGAGATTTTTGATGCCTTTGCTTGTGAACTTTTTTATAAAGGAAAAACTGCTCAAGTAGAAAATCACAAGATAGAGTTTGATATCGAAAATTCTTGGGTGAGCCAAAAAGCTGCAAAGTATCATAAAGATAGAGGTGAGATAGCAGTTGGTTATGAAGAGTTTGCCCTAGAGATGGCAGGAGCAGCAGAGCAGTTTGAATTTATGAGTTTTGATTATGGTGAGATGCAGGCGCGACCTGACTTTTCATTGCGTATTTATGATAAGCATACAGTTTTTCCTTTTTTTGAAGAGGGCTTAGACAGAGCGAAACTGTTTGGAAAGAGTGATATCACTTATGATGTGACTTTCGCGCATGTCAAAGATGCTTATGAAGAGGCAGGAGTAGAGTTTGTAGAGCTAAAAGCGCAAATGACAGCCCTGATAAATATGGGAATTTTAGAGCTTTTAGAGATACTACAAGCCAAGGTTGAGCCAAAACTTTACACCCAAGAGCTTGACAAAGTAAAAATGCTCATCATGCCAGAGATGCTAGGTGAACGGTTTAAATGCATTCGGTTTAGAAAAGATAAGGGAAGCAAATGATTGTAAAAGTAAATGGTGAAAATATTACATGTAAGGAAAATGATACACTTTTAGATGTGATAAAATCTCTTCAATTAGAGGGAAAAGTAATGGCAGCTGCGGTTAATATGGAGATAGTTAAACAAGATAGTTGGCACTTACATGTAATGAAAGAAGATGATGTTGTAGAGCTACTCGATTTTGTTGGTGGAGGATGATTGTAAGTGTTCAACCATAATAAATGTCATATTGAAATATGACATTTATTATGGTTGAACACTTATCGCTACAACAGCGATAGCGTACTCCCCATCATGAGTGATAGAGAGTGAAATATCTTCTATCTGAAACTGCTCGATAAGTTTTTGGGAGAGTTTTAGAGTGGGTGCGCCTCTTGAAGTTTTAGAGATGGTGATATCGTGAAAATTGCACTCTTTTGAGATACCTACACCTAAGGCTTTTGAGCAAGCCTCTTTGGCAGCCCAAAAACCAGCAGCGTTTTGAGGGTTCTTTACATGTAAGATCTCCTCTTGGGATAAAAAACGCTTTAAGGCTTTCTGTTCAAAACGCTCCATCATCTTTTTCATCCGTTCGATTTTTATTAAGTCTATTCCTATCAAGATTTATCTCAAGCTATTGAATAACAAATTCTGAGTATTTTGGTAACATAGAGTCTTTCCTTGTCATAATATTACTCTGTTTTGAGTATTTTTATAAAGTACTGAAAAAATACTAAGTCCGCTAAAAGTCCACTTTAATTTAGTCATGATATTTTAAAATAATTCTTTACAAAAAAGTGTTTTTAATTCATCAAGAAGATTATTATTTGTTTGTGCAATTGTTTTATCTACAATTTCTGCATTGAGAGTAAAACATTTGTCGTATTTGATATATGATTTTAATGATAAAGAAGAGTTTTTTAAATTCCTCTGTTCTATTGCCAAAAGATTTGACTGCTCATGATTTGAAGTTATTTGAAAGCAAACTATGTCATTTAAGTCATTTTCTGATTTTATTACAAGAACAGGTCTTTTTTTTGATTTTTTTAAGTTGGTAAAAGGAAATTTAACAAGTAAAATATCTCCAACTTTATAACTCATCCCAAGCCTTGTCATTATCGTTATCCCAAGTTTTAGACATTGATAGCTCTTGCAAAGTATTGATGTTTATATTTAAGTCATCATGATTAGTGTTATTTTTCATTTTGTCATAACTATTTTGTATAAATTCAAAAAATTTTTCTCTGTTGCTATGAAATTCGTTTAAAAATATACTCTCTACTCTTTCGTTTTCTATCTTTAATGTGAGCATAAAGAACTCCTTGTCTTATGGTGCGTAAGGTCAGTTATTATATTATAGCACAAGAGAACTAATATCTTAATTACAGGATTTTCTTAAATATTTTTAACGATTAAATTTGAAGATAGTGTATCATAGATAAACCCCTATGTAAAGGGATTTAGAGGGATTTGATGAGATTTGCTAAAATTAGCCTATTGAACAACAAACTCAGTAAAGTAAACATTGTTTATTTTTCCATCACTGAGACGCATATTGAGCTGATCGACTATCTGGTCTTTAAGCTTCTCTTTGCCTTTTGAAGTTGAAATTTCTTCAAGTGATTTAGATGAGAGTAGGCGGATGATGATATCGCGAATAACAGCTTTTCGAGTATCTAGTTCTACTCCAAGCTCTTCACCACTAAGTTCAAGATTCATCTGTACTTTAAGATAGCGACGCCCGCTTTCACTTAAAAGATTAACCGTAAAGGTATCAAGTGGAAACATAGGACCAATTTCTGAAAATGAAGCAGATGTTCGCTGTGAACCTGAAGTGAGGCGTTGTGTATTGTTACTTTTGACGCTACGCTCTTTTGGGGCGGGAGTGCTAGGCTCAATTGCCTCTTCTTCGCCACCCATCATTAAAATAGCAACAACCGCACCAACAAGAATAACTAAAATGAGTACAACAATGACGATTATTAAAACCAACGAACCTGATTTTTTCTCTTTTTGGGCTTCTTGTGTTGTTTCTTCTTCAGCCATAATTAGAACTCCTTGGGCATTTTGACTTTAGTATAGCATTAAATATCTAAAAATTCAGAATTTTATTCTACCTTCTTGGTTACAATACTGCCATTAAAGGATAAAAATTCAATGATAGAATCAGCTTTAAGTTTTATTGGCAGTCCCTTTTTAAAATTTTATCAGATGATAGAAAAGTTTGGTGTATTTCTTCTTTTTCAAGGAGTTGTTTGGGTGCGTTTAGCGTTTTTTTATAAACGCATGCATCTTGTGCTTAGACAGATTGAGACGATTGGATTTGGAACCCTAGGGGTTGTTACCCTAACGGCACTCTTTACAGGAATGGTAGAAGCGATTCAACTTTATAATGGCTTTCATGAATTTGGTGTAGAGAGTTTTATGGGCTATACAATTTTTGTCTCTATCACGAAAGAGCTCGGACCTGTTTTTGCCTCTTTGATGTTGATTTCACGCTCTGTGAGTGCAATGGCTGCGGAACTAGGTACTATGCGTGTAACAGAACAGATTGATGCGATTGATATTTTGGGTGTTGATTCTAAGGCGTATCTTATTGTGCCTCGTATTATTGCGACTACTATATCTCTACCGCTTTTGGTTTTATGGTTTGATGCTATTGCGGTAAGTAGTGCTTATCTTATCTCAACAAATGTTTTAGATGTCAATGCCTCTGCGTATCAAGATGCCATTATGCGATTAGGACACTTCAGTGATGTTGGTAGCGGAATTATAAAAGCAGCTACTTTTGGTTTTATAGTGAGCTCTATCGGCTCTTATGTTGGATATCATACAAGTGGTGGTGCTCGTGGAGTAGGGCAGGCAACAATCACAGCGGTTGTTTACTCTGCCGTGGCTATCTTTATAACAAACTATTTTCTCTCGGCTATCTTTCTTTTTATCGGGTGGTAAGTTATTTAAATTCAATTCCTGAGACTACTCTTTTAAATCACTCAAAGATTTGAAAGAGTAAGTTTCAGGATCATAATACTCAATATTTCCATTTTCAATATCATAATACCAGCCATGTATATGAATAGCGCCTGTTTCAACGGCAATTCTCACGCAAGGATAGCTTAGTAGATTGTCTATTTGAGTAATAATAGAAAACTTCTCAGTCATTCTTAAAAGCGCTTCATGATCATCACTATCACCCTGACTTAAAACAGCTAAACTTTTAGCACGTTCTCCTAGCTCAAGCCATTTTTTAATATGAAGGTGTTTTTCAGTATTAAGAGGTTTGAAGAGAGATTTTATAGCGCCACAATGTGTATGCCCACAGATAATAATCTCAGAAACTTCAAGAATATTCACAGCGTATTCAATAGCTGAGGCAGTAGCATGGTAATCTTCATCTGGCTTAAAGGGTGCTACAAAATTTCCAACATTTCTCACAACAAAAAGATCGCCTGGTTTTGTCTGTAGCATTAAATCAGGAATAACACGAGAATCCGAACAGCCAATAAAAAGCGCTTTTGGATTTTGTCCACACTCCACAAGAGTAAGGAGCTCTTTTTCATTTTGTTTAAAATAGGTACTTTGAAAAGCTTTATTTCCCTCAGCGAATTCTTGCACTGCCTGTTCCTATTCGCAACACTTGATATCTAAGATACCAAGCATTTTATCAAAAACTGCACCTGCATTGCGATCGTAATCGTCATGAAATTCAATAACAATGACTTTTTTTCCATTTGAAACAGGAGTAGTATAAACCTGAGGTTGTAATTCAACTCCTTTTCTAGCCTCTTTAAGGGCATTTTCAATATTTTGATGTTCTTCTTCTGTTGTGTAAGCTAAAGAAAGTTTTGAATAACGCTCTTCCCCATGATATATGGCATCTATACTGCATTGTTTCATTATCTGGCTCTTTTCTTAAAATATATGCTATGATTATACTGATTTTACTTATAAAGCTTTGTTAAAACCACTCAAGAAGCTTGCTTACTTCGTCGATTTCGTAACACTTAATTTTCTGTTTCTCACTCGGTTTTTTAGCAACAAGCGCTTTTGTAATTTGCTGTAAAGAGGCCTCTTTGAGGCGTGAATCTACTCCATATACTTCGCGAATATCACCAACAAGAGAGACTTCACCAATAAAAACTGTCTCTTTTGAGATGCTACGGTCTCGAAAACTACTGATAATAGCGGCTAAAATTGCCAAATCAGCAGAAGTTTCGGTGATTTTTATTCCACCAGATATATTGATAAAAACATCATAGCTATTGAGAGGAATTTCTAGTTTTCGCTCTAGTAAAGCAAGAAGCATATTGAGTCTATTGTTATCAAAGCCTGTAGCTTGACGCTTAGGGTTAGGCATATGTGAGTCACTTACAAGCGCTTGGACTTCTAAGATAATAGGGCGTGAGCCTTCCATGACAACAGTAAGAGCAGAGCCACTTTGTGTTTTATTGCGGTTGAAAAAGCGTGAGGAGATATTTTTAGCTGAGATAAGACCTTCGCTACGCATCTCAAAAACACCTATCTCACTTGTCGGTCCAAAACGATTTTTAAAACCCCGTAAAATCCGTAACTCTTGAGAGCTGTCACCTTCAAAATATAAAACAGTATCAACCATATGCTCTAAGACACGAGGCCCTGCAATGGAGCCTTCTTTGGTAATATGCCCGATTAAAAAGATAGCAATACGACGCTCTTTTGCTAGACGCATCAACTCAAAGGTAATTTGGCGTACTTGAGTAACAGAGCCTGGGGCTGAACTGATGTTTTCTGAATAAAGTGTTTGGATAGAGTCGATAATTAAAAATTCATAAGGACGAACTTCAAGCTCAAGCAGAACCTTTTCGAGTCGTATCTCACTCAGTAAAAAAAGTTTCTCTTCATTTGCCTTAAGACGATTTGCGCGAAGTTTTACTTGACCTTCGCTCTCTTCTCCTGTGACATAGAGAACATTTTTACCCAATTGGGCGATATTTGCTCCGATTTTTAAAAGGAGGGTAGATTTTCCAACCCCAGGACTACCTCCGATAAGAGTGAGTGAGCCAGGAACGACCCCTCCACCTAAGACCATATCAAGCTCAATATCATTACATGTAAAGCGTTCTACTTCTGTATGACTTATCTGTAAGATACTCTTTGCATTACTCTGTTGCGGAGTAGAAACAGAAGAGAGCTTAATCACTTCTTGCTGCTCTTGGCTCAACTCTATAAAAGAGTCCCAGCCTCCACAGTTAGTACATTTACCCATCCATCTAGGTGTAATAAAACCACAGTTTTGACACTCAAATATTACTTTTTTCTTTGCCATTTTTGTATCCTCTAACGTTTACATGTAACATTGCCATTAATCACTTGGCAATCAAAATGTGATCCGTATTGGGTATTATAGTCTGCTTGAGGTGTACTCTCACCATTTAATGTCACAGTGACATATATTTTGTAAGAAGTGGGTTTTTGAGATTCGCCAATCACATGAATATAGACAGTTTTTTCGATTTTCTCATCTATAATTGCAAAGCTGGTGTCATTTTTTTCGTTAAGAATGGAGTGGTCTTTGCAAGAGTTTCCTACTTGTAAACTGACGGGATTGTTGCTACTGAAAATCAGTGTAAATTTTGAAGGTGCTTTAGGTGTAAAATAGTAATAATCAGAGTCGTCACCTTTATCAACACCAAGAGTGCCATGCTCCACGTGTTTTGTGGATTGTGTTATATTTTGAAGCTCTTGTATCTTCTCTCTTTGCCAACATTTACCATTGCCATCTTTGTCAGCTAAAAGGCTTACATGTAAGAGAAGTAAAAGAGCTAAAAAACGCATATTATCGTAATGGATATGTTTTTAAAACTTTTGCATCTTTAGCATGAATCTCCCATTGGCACTCTTGCTCATTGACAAAAAGTTTATAATCATTCCATGTATTTTGATCACGCACAAAATGACGCGAAAGCAAGTCGTAGCCATCATTTTTAAGACGCTCTACAAGGCGCTTTTTATCTTCACCTGCAAGTGCATGGAGTCGGCTAATCTCTTCTAAGGTCGGCTCACTTGAGATTTCTTCTTGAGGAGTCTCTTCTTCTTGAGACACTTCTTCTATCTCTGTGTGGTTTGCTTCGGTTTTACTAGCAGATATAAAGGTTGGTTTATTGGAATCTTCATCTTCACCAATAAAAATGGCATCCAAGAAAGTATCTACAAATTGATATTTATCAAAAGTGATAAAATCAGAAGGTTGCTCACCAACCCCTACAAATAAAATAGGCATTTTTAGGGCATAAGCGATAGAAAATATTGAGCCTCCCTTGGCAGTACCATCTAGTTTTGTGATAATGATACCATCTATGTTAATCATCTCGTTAAAAGAACGAGCTTGGGAGATAGCAGAGTTGCCTTGCGTTCCATCAATGATAAGCATTTTGCGATGAGGAGCATTTTTATGGGCTTTATCGCAGATGCGAACAATCTTTTGTAGTTCATTTGCAAGATTTTTTTGCGTATGAAGTCGTCCTGCTGTGTCAATGATAACATGGTCGATATTTTTTGCTTTAGCGGATTCGATAGCATCGTAGGCAACTGCGGAAGGGTCGTGCCCTTGTTTCGTCGCAACAATAGGAATATTTAATCGATTTGCCCAAAGAGTTAATTGTTCAATAGCAGCAGCACGAAAAGTATCCGCAGCGCCTAAAAGGACTGTTTTGTCTTCATTAAGATAACGAGCAGCAAGTTTTGAAATAGTCGTTGTTTTTCCTGCTCCATTGACACCCACTATCAGATCAATAAAAGGTGCGGTATGTTCAGGAATTTTATATTTTGCCCAAGTAAGTGTTACGAGAAGTTTAGAGCGAACTTGTTCACGGCGAATTTTATCTCCATGAAGTTCACGCAAGATGATTTCTACTAAGTCATACTCAACATCAGCTTCTAAAAGAACATCTTCAAGTTCCTCTTTTGTTAAGGTGGTTTTTTTCTTTGGAGCTACACCCTGTATAGCATTAACTGTTTTAGAGAGCCATCCGAGCATCTATTTTCCTAAAGCTTTGCGGATATCAGCACGAATCATCTCTGGAGGAACAGATCCTGAGTAATGAGTGATATATTTTCCATTTTTATACATAATCATCAAAGGGATAGGAAAGCCTGAGCCAACATTGATTGCAGAGGCTATGGCGTTAGAAAAGTTACGATTAGCCTTGGAATTCATAAGCGGATAATTTGCTTTATGCTCTTTTGCGTATTCGATTAAATCACCATTTGTTTTATCTTCTTCTATGGTGACTCCAATCACAATCAAGTCATCTTTAAACTCTTCTTGAAATTTACTCAAATGAGGAGCGATGGCTCTACAAGGAGGACACCATGTTGCAAAAATATCGTAGATAACCAATTTATTATCATAGCTTTCAAGATGAAATTCATCTCCTAGTTTTGTAACCTTATAAAGTTTATTTTGAGTATCACGAAGTTCATACACATTGCTTGCCACCATAGAGTTTGCTTCTTCAACACTATTTTGAGTGCTATCGCTACAGCCTGGCAAGATAAAAATAAGAGAGAGTGCTAAGAGAGTAGTTTTTAACATTTAAAGCCTTTTTGTTATAGAATTATGCGATTATAGTAAAAAAGTAATTTAATGTCCCTAACAAAAGCAAATTTTCGCAAAGAGTGCCTTGAAAAAATACGTAATGCTAGCCAGCATAATAAAATATATAAAGATGCTCTCTTAGTAGATAAGTTAACAAAAGTGATGCAAGGCTTACATGTAAGCAAGATTTTAATCTACTGGCCTTTAGGTTTTGAGGCTAATATCACTAAATTGTTACATGGTATGCGTAAGCGAACTCAAATCTATTTGCCTTTTATGGAAGGTGAAAGTTTCAAGATGGTAGCATACAGGTTGCCTATGGAGAAAAAATCTTTTGGGATTTTTGAACCTAAGCAATCATTTAAAAAAAATAAAAATATTGATATAGCTATAGTGCCCGCTATCGGAGTTGATGGCAGAGCGCGTCGAATTGGATTTGGCAAAGGAATGTATGATCGTTTTTTTGAAAACTTGCCAAGTCAGCCTAAAATTATATTTGTGCAATCAGAGGTTTGCAAAACAGATAAAAATATATGTGATGATTATGATATATCGGCGGATCTGTTAGTCACTCCGAGTCGGGTTTATGGACTTAGGAGAAGTTATAATGTTAAACGAAATGCTCTTAGGAGGCACCGTTGCCGCAGTGAGCGCAACGGTAGGATTTATAATATCAAAACGCATTAGCAGTGCAAATTTTGATATCTATGTACAGCAGGCAAAGGCAAAAGCAAAAGCGATAGAAAATGAGGCAGAGATACTGCTTGAGCGAAGCAATATTCGTGCAAAAGAGATAGAGTTTGAAGCGAAAAAAAGTTATGATGAAGCCTTAGAAAAAGCAAAAAAAGAGTTACAAAAACGTGAAGAATCTTTAGCAAAAACAGAACGAGATTTTAAAGATTTTCAGAAAAAAGAGCGCGAAAATTTAAGTGATGCACGCAAGAGAGCCGAAGGAAAGCGCATAGGCTTATTGCAAAGAGAACGCGCCCTTGATAAGTGTATGTTGGATTATGAAAATCGTGTTGATGAGATTACGCGTATTGTGGAGTCACAAGCAGGGATGACACGCGAAGAAGCGAAGGTCATTTTGATGCAAAAAGTAGAAGAAGTGTCTCGTGCAGACATAGCGCATTTAGTGCGTCGTATGGAAGAAGAGGCTAAAAATAGTGCTAAGCGTAATGCAAATTACATTCTTTCTCAAGCAACCGCGCGTTTTGCAGGAGATTTTGCACAGGAGCGTTTAGTTAATTTTGTACACCTAGATGATGATGAGCTCAAGGGGCGTATTATTGGTAAAGAAGGTCGTAATATTAAGACTTTAGAGATGCTTCTTGGTGTTGATATTATTATTGATGAGACACCAAATACTATAACGGTGAGTTGTTTTAATCTTTATCGTCGCGCGATAGCTACGAAAACTTTAGAGCTTTTAATAGAAGATGGGCGTATTCAGCCAGCGCGTATTGAAGAGATTTTTGAAAAAGTCTCTGCAGAGTTTGATGATTCAATTCAAGAAGAGGGTGAAAATATTATTTTTGATTTAGGCTTATCAAATATTCATCCAGAACTTATAAAGATGGTTGGGCGTTTACGCTACCGTGCAAGTTATGGGCAAAACGCCTTAGCACATACCCTTGAAGTTGCTCATTTAGCAGGTATTATGGCGGCAGAAATGGGCGGAGATCCTCTTCTTGCTCGTCGAGCAGGTTTATTGCATGATATAGGAAAAGCTTTGACATGTGACAAACAGAGAAGTCATGTAGATTTAGGCGCAGAGATTTGTACTCAGTACAACGAAGACCCTGTTGTTATCAATGCTATTTATGCACATCATGGACTTCAAGATATTTGCTCAGTAGAGTGTGGCGCAGTGTGTGCTGCAGATGCGCTCTCGGCAGCGCGTCCAGGAGCAAGACGTGAAGTCTTAGAAAGTTTTGTGAAACGGGTAAGTGAGATTGAAGATATTGCATCAGGCAAAACAGGTGTAAAGCAAGCTTATGCCATTAATGCTGGACGAGAAGTGCGCATTATAGTCAATGCTGTTTTGGTTAATGATGATGAATCTACAGTTTTAGCGCGTGAGATAGCCAAAGAGATTGAGGAAAAAGTACAATACCCTGGGGAGATAAAAGTTAGCGTAATTCGCGAGAGTCGTTCTGTGGAGTATGCAAAATGATTTATATAAAAATAATTTTTAATTAATAATTTAAGTTGTATGATCTCACATGAATATAATCATGAATTTATCTAAAAAAGTATTTGATTTTTATATAAGTGGATTTAAAAATATGAAAGTAGGTAAAAAACTTTGGCTCATTATAGGCATAAAACTTTTTATCTTCATGTTTATTTTTAAAATTCTATTTTTTCCAAATCTATTAAAAGAAAAATTTGATAATGACAAAGACAGAGCAGATTTTGTCATTAATAACCTCACAAAACAGGAGTAAAACATGGATAACAGCCTACTAGTAGAGCTTTCAAGAGCACAGTTTGCCTTGACAGCTCTTTATCACTGGCTTTTTGTTCCCCTAACACTTGGTCTTTCATTTATAATTGCCATAATGGAAACTATATATGTAAAAACAGGGAATGATGAGTGGAAGAAAATCACCAAGTTTTGGATGACACTCTTTGCAATCAACTTTGCAATAGGTCTTGCAACAGGAATCATCATGGAGTTCGAGTTTGGAACAAACTGGGCAAACTACTCTTGGATAGTTGGAGATATATTTGGAGCACCACTAGCCATAGAGGGACTTATGGCGTTCTTTATGGAGTCAACATTCTTTGCTATTATGTTTTTTGGATGGAATAAAGTATCAAAAAAGATGCACCTTGTTTCAACTTGGCTAGTTGCAGTTGGCTCAAACCTCTCTGCTCTTTGGATCCTCATAGCAAATGGTTGGATGCAAAGCCCTATTGGAATGAAATTTAATGTTGATAGTGCAAGATTTGAGATGGAAAACTTTTTTGATATAGTTTTTAATCCAGTTGCAGTGTCTAAATTTTTGCACACTATTAGCAGTGGCTATGTTATGGGCTCACTATTTGTAGTCGGTGTTAGCTCGTGGTATTTGCTTAAAAAAAGAGATGTTCTTTTTGCTAAAAGAAGCATCATCGTAGCTGCTTCTTTTGGGCTTTTAGCATCTATATTCTTAATAGCAACTGGAGATGAATCTGCATACCAAGTTGCACAAAAACAGCCAACAAAACTAGCTGCCATGGAGGGTCTTTATGATGGGGAAAAGAGAGCTGGCATTATTGCTATAGGTCAACTAAATCCTGATAAAAAAATTGGAGACAGTACAACCGATCCATTTATATGGAAAATTGAAGTACCAAATGCACTATCTCTTTTGGGATATAGACAAATTGATGCATTTGTTCCAGGTATAAATGATTTAGTTTATGGAAATGAAAAGCTAAACATCATACCAGCAAAAGAAAAAATAGAAAAAGGTAAAATTGCCGTGCAGGCCCTAAGAGACTATAAAGATGCAAAAAAAGTCAATAATCAGGAGTTGGCAGATGCTTCACTAGTAACATTTAGAGAACATGAAAAGTATTTTGGCTATGGCTACTTAAAAAGACCAGAACAAATCATACCACCTATTGCTATAACATTTTATAGTTTTCATATCATGGTTGGACTTGGAAGCTGGTTTTTATTTCTGTTTTTAATACTTCTTTACTTCTCTATGATAGGGAAGATTGAAGGAAAAACACTTGTCTTAAGAGCTGCTCTTTTTACGATACCACTTGGCTACTTAGCACAAGAGTGTGGCTGGATTGTAGCAGAAGTTGGAAGGCAACCATGGGCGATTCAAGATATGTTGCCAGTCGGTATGGCAACTTCTCAGCTCGATACAACTGCCGTGATTATCACAATGTCACTATTTACCATAGTTTTTACCGCTCTTTTAATTGCTGAGATAAAGATTATGCTAACTCAAATTAAGCTTGGATACAAGGAGCACTAAATGTTTGAAACTTTTTCACTACTAACACTTCAGCAGTACTGGTGG
>CAMZLS010000110.1 GCA_947311765.1 uncultured Helicobacteraceae bacterium | reverse complement strand
TTTCAGACGCAGCAATATCAAGAGCAATAGCCATCTGCTCACCTGCTTTGTACCCTGCTTTTTCAATCGCTTCCATAATAACTTGAATTGGCTCTTCATTAGAAGCTAAGTCTGGGGCAAATCCACCTTCATCTCCAAGAGCAGTATTTGCACCTTTATCATGAAGTATCTTTTTAAGCGTATGATACACCTCTGCTGAAGCACGAAGACTCTTACGAAAGTCATCAAAACCTACTGGCATAATCATATACTCTTGAAAATCTACCGAATTATCAGCATGCGACCCACCATTGATGATATTAAGCATAGGCGTAGGAACCACCATCGCATTTGCACCACCAAGATAGCGGTAAAGTGGCATTTTAAGACTTTTTGCAGCAGCACGAGCTACTGCCATAGATACACCAAGAACAGCATTTGCCCCAAGATTTCCATAGTTTTGTGTTCCATCAAGCTCTTTCATTGCTGCATCAATTACAGCTTGATTAAAAGGACTTAAACCGATAAGTTCATCAGCTATTTGGCTATTTACATGTCCAACTGCTTTTAAAACACCTTTTCCTGCATAGCGTTCATCACCATCACGAAGCTCCAGTGCTTCACGCTTTCCTGTGCTTGCCCCACTTGGAACGACTGCACTTTCAACTGTACCATCACTCAGTACTACTGTTGCTTTTACCGTTGGATTCCCACGTGAATCCATAACTTCTATTGCGCTTATATTATCTATGTATATCATGCATCTACCTCGTTCATCTCTTTTTCATCCATGGTCATTATATTGCTCATGCCCATAGCTTCTTTTATCTTAGTCTCAATCTCTAAAGCAAGAGACGGCTCATCTTTGAACTTCTGCTTTACATTTTCACGACCTTGACCAAGCTTAGTGTCTTGATAGCTAAACCAAGCACCACTTTTATCAATAATGTCGAGTTTAACACCATAATCAACAAGTTCTCCCTCTTTCGAGATTCCCTCTCCAAACATAATATCAAATTCTGCCTGACGAAAAGGAGGGGCAACCTTGTTTTTGATCACTTTTGCCTTACAACGATTACCAATTTGCGTCTCTCCCTGTTTTAAAGAGGCAATTCTACGAATATCAATACGAACTGAAGCGTAAAACTTCAGAGCATTTCCACCAGTTGTTGTTTCAGGTGAACCATACCCCATCATTCCAATTTTCATACGAATCTGATTTATGAAAATAACAGTACAGTTCATTTTACTCAAAATTCCCGTAAGTTTACGAAGCGCTTTAGACATAAGGCGTGCTTGCACACCTACTTGCTGATCTGTCATCTCCCCTTCAAGTTCCACTTTTGGAGTCAGTGCCGCAACAGAATCAATAACAATCAGATCAATAGCCCCACTGCGCGCAATGGTTTCAACAATATCAAGTGCTTGCTCTCCAAAATCAGGTTGTGACACAAGGAGATTGTCAATATCAACACCTAAATTTTTAGCATAAACAACATCAAGAGCATGTTCTGCATCAATAAAAGCACAGACACCACCATTTTTTTGACTTTGTGCAGTGATTTGTAGTGCCAATGTTGTTTTCCCTGAACTCTCTGGGCCATAAATCTCTATGACACGACCCTGAGGAACACCATTAATCCCAAGTGCTAAATCTAAGCCTATTGAGCCTGTACTGATTGATTGTATGGGCTCAATATTTTTATCACCTAGACGCATTAGCGTCCCTTTTCCAAATGCCTTATCTATCTGTTTCATCGCAAGATCGAGTGATTTTTGTTTATTAGCGTCCATGATTTTCCTTAGTGTTTCAAGTAATTGCAAGCATTATATGACAATTTAATATATTGTATCAAAAATATTGCAAATTGTCATATTGAATAGAATGCATACTCTTAAAAACAGTATGGAATTTTAGCGTTTTTTAGTTAAAATCATTATGATTTTTCTTTACATGTAAGCTTACATGTAATAATTTAGGATTAACAATTGAAAACAATGCAAATAGCCCACTCACCTGACGCTGATGATATCTTTATGTACTACGCTATTAAGTTTGGTTGGGTAGGAATGGATGGTGTCGAATTTGAAAATTTAGCACTCGATATAGAGACCTTAAATGTCGAAGCGCTCAAAGGCACTTACGATATCACTGCTATCAGTTTTGCACTGCTACCGCATATCAAAGATGAGTATGCACCTTTGCGTACGGCTGTCAGTTTTGGAGAAGGTTATGGCCCGAAACTTATCAAACAAAAAGATAAAAAACTCAAACGAAATTTCAAAGTAGCCTTAAGCGGAAAATATACAACAAATGCAATGCTATTTCGTATCGCCTATCCTGATGCTCGTATCACTTATATGAATTTTTTAGAGATTGAGCAGGCTGTTTTAGATGGCACAGTTGATGCGGGAGTTTTAATCCATGAGAGTATTTTGACCTATGATAGTGCGCTAGAAGTAGAGCGTGAGATGTGGGATGTCTGGGTGAAACTTGCAGGCGAAGGTATTCCTCTGCCTCTTGGTGGAATGGCTATTCGTCGCTCAATCCCTCTTAATAAGGCAATCGAATATGAGGCGATGCTTACAAAAGCAGTGGATGTTGCGCGTCTGCATAAAGAGCGCTTGAGTGCTATGCTGATTGAGCGTGATTTGGTTCGTATTGATGCGCCTACTTTAGAGCAGTATCTTGAATTGTATGCAAATGATGATTCTGTCTCTTTAAGCCCTTTGCAGCTTAAAGCGATAGATATTTTATATGCACTTGGACATAAACACGGCTTTTACGAAAGTGCCTTACATGTAAGCGATTATCTTATACCAACAGAGTATAAAGAGTTAAGAAACGCTTGATGGAAGCAGAACTTGTTGCTCTTGGTGTAAAGACTTTTAAGATAGCTTTGATGTTAGCCTTGCCTGGGCTTTTAACAGGAATGCTTATCGGTCTTGGTGTGAGTATTTTTCAAGCCACAACACAGATTAATGAGATGACACTGAGTTTTATTCCTAAGATTATTGCGGTGGTGATTGTGATTATTTTAACGATGCCGTGGATGCTTAATGAGATGCATGACTTTACAACATCTATTTTTAATATGATTCCTACTTTTGTAAAATAATGGCACATAAAAATATAGATTTTTCAAAATTTAGCTCCATAAAAATAGGCCCTAAAGTCGATGTTTTTCTTATCGAGGATGAGTACTACCCTAAGGGTTACACGCTTATAGGTATGGCAAATAATCTGCTTATCTCTCCAACACCGCCCCCTTTGATGATACTTTCTAAAAAATATGATAGCTTACATGTAAGTGAGGATATACTCCATATTGGCGCGGCTACACCAAGCGGAAAGATACTCTCTTTTTGTAAAAAACATAATATTGGGGGTTTTGAATTTCTCTCACGACTTCCAGGGACGCTTGGAGGAATGCTGAAGATGAACGCAGGACTCAAAGAGTATGAAATTTTTAATCAACTTCTTGCTATCAGAACAAAAAGAGCTTGGGTAGAGAAAAAAGATTTGAAATATGGCTACCGCTTTACAGATATAGACGATGTAGTTTTTGAGGCATCCTTTACATGTAAGGAAGGGTTTTCATCTGAAAAACTCGATCTCTTCAAGTCGATGCGCTCCAATCAGCCTCACAATCCAAGTGCAGGTAGCGCCTTTAAAAATCCACCAAATGACTACGCAGGACGTTTGATAGAAGCTGTTGGGCTAAGGGGAGAGCGTATCGGTGATATGGCATTTAGTGAGGTACATGCAAATTTTTTAGTCAATTTAGGGGAGGGGACTTTTGAGGAGGCTATGGAGCTTATCACATTGGCAGAGCATCGAGTCAGAGAGGATTTCGGTATCTCTCTTGAGCGAGAGATTATTGTTATCGAGGCAAGCAAAGGATAAGAAATGCCAAAAAACATAGAACTATTGAGCAATTTCAGACAAAGTTTTGAGGAGGAGTTTTATAAACACTCTAAAAAAGTTCACTTTAAAAAAGATACTTCTCCTTTTTATGCAGATGATCTGCTTGAACACTTTTATATCGTTTTAGAGGGTAAAATAAAGACCTATCAGTTCAACCTCAAAACAGCAAAAGAGCAGACAGTTTTTATCTATAAGCGTGGAGATATGTTTGATATCATCTCCCTTTTAGACAATAAAGCGCATGAGATTACCTATGAGGTAGTTGAGGAGTGTTCTCTGCTCGAACTTCCTATACAAAAAGTACGTTATTGGCTTGAGAATGACACTACTTTCAATAAAAAGTTCTTTCCCTATCTTGCAGCCCAGATGCGCCACACAGAGGAGCTAGCCACCGAACTCACTCTCTATGATACAAAAGATAGACTCATCAACCTTCTTATAGACAATGTCAATCCAGAGAAACATTTCAGATACAATCTTCTCAATAATCTCTCCAATTCAGAGATAGCAAAACTCCTCGGAACCGTCCGCCATGTGATAGAGCGAACCCTCAAACAACTCAAAGATGATGGACTCATACAGACAGGACGCAAAAATATCAAGATTAATAATTTTCAAAAACTTTTAGAGAAAACTTCGCAAATGCTACTTAAGTAGCAAAACTTTCCTCCTAAATAGTTTACTCTTTCACTGTAAATAAAAAAATATTGAAGGAGTTTGAGATGTTAGTGACACGATTTAGAAATCCTGTATATAGTAGAAATAGAAGTTTAGATCTTTTTAATGAGTTTTTTAACTCACTTGAGCGAGAGGAGAGTGCGGAGGTTTTTGATTTTACCCCAGCGGTCAATACGAGAGAAGGTAAAGAGGCATACCATATAGATGTGGATCTTCCTGGTATTGAGAAAGATGATGTTGAGATTAGTGTAGATAAAAATGTGCTAAGTATCTCAGGGAAGCGTGAAATTAAAAATGAGCTTAAAGAGGAAGATTATTATAAGGTAGAGTCTCGCTATGGCTCTTTTGGCAGAAGTTTTACCTTGCCAGAAAAAGTTGATGTGGAAAATATCCGCGCGGCGAGTGATAATGGTGTTTTAGAGATTATCATTCCTAAACTTACGGTTCTTACAGACAGTGTGAAAAAAATTGAGATTGAGTAAGGAGGTGTATCATGGATGTCGTAAAAACAACAAAAGAGTTAACAAATAAGGTTGAAGAGAAAGTTGAAACTGGTTTAGAGATGCTTAAAGATACATTTCACAATGCAGCTTCTCATCTGCCATTTTCTAATTTAGCGAAGCATAACAGTGATGTGTATAATATAGAAGTTGATTTACCAGGCGTTAAAAAAGAAGATATAGAATTGAAAGTTGAAGATGATTATCTTACAGTCACGGCAGTAAGAAAGTTTAAAAATGAACTTAAAGAGGAAGATTATTATCTTTGTGAATCAAACTTTGGACTTATCTCAAGAAGTTTTTTACTTGGAAACAATATAGACCGTGACTCTATTAAGGCGAAGTTTGAAAACGGCAGACTCTATCTCTCTATAGAGAAAGAAGAGTCTAAAAAAAGTAAAAATATCACTATAAAATAAGGAGAAAAAGATGAAAAAAGTATTAATGAGCATGATCACTGCATCTGTGCTAGGAGTTGCGAGCTTAAGTGCAAATCCAGTAGGTTATGATGATGAATTTGCAAGAATGAATCAGATTTTTCAAAATATGATGCAAGATCACTTCTCTTACGCAAAGATTGCAAATTTTGGGTATCCAAGAGTCGATATTCAAAATAAAAAAGATGCTTATATTTACGAGTTTTCTTTAGCAGGCGTGCCAAAAGAGAATATAAAACTGACGATAAATGACGACAATATTCTCACTATTGAGGGTAAAAAAGAGTCTAAAACAAAAGAGGAGCAAAAGGGCTATGTCCGTCAAGAGATGTTTTATGGCTCATTTGAAAAGATGGTACAACTTCCAGAAGATGCTGATCATGCGAAGTTAGAAGCGAAGTATAAAGATGGTGTTTTAACCCTTAGCATACCAAAAAAAGAGATTATAAAACCAAAAGCTAAAGTTATTACAATTAATTAAAAAAAGGTGCTCTGCACCTTTTTATTTTGTAGGGATTGGATGATGCTCTACAACAAAATCTATATCTTTATCACCACGACCGCTCAGGTTGATTAAGATAGTGTCATCTGGATTTTCTTTTGCTAGTTTCATCGCATAGGCAACAGCATGAGCAGACTCTAGTGCTGGAATAATCCCCTCAAGTTGTGAAAGTTTATAAAAAGCATCAACTGCATCAGCATCATTGCATGTACCCACTATTGTACGACCGATATCGTGCAGGTAAGCATGCTCAGGTCCTACCGATGGATAATCAATACCCGAACCAATAGAGTAAACAGGGGCAGGCTCTCCCTTCTCATTTTTAAGCATGATAGAGTTAAAACCGTGCATAATCCCCTCCTCTCCGTAAGTGAGACTTGCGGCGTGTTGCCCAAGTTTTGTACCTATACCTAAAGGTTCAACACCATGGAGTTTGACATCATCATCTATAAAGCCTGTAAAAAGACCAAGAGCATTTGAGCCACCACCAACACAAGCAACAGCGTGATCAGGAAGTTTTCCTGTCATTTCAAGAATTTGCTCACGCGCTTCTTTTCCTACAACACTTTGAAAATCACGAATCATCCTAGGAAAAGGGTGTGGACCAACAACTGAACCTATACAAAAGAGTGTTGTATCAGCATTAGGAACATAGGCATTAAAGGCAGAATCAACAGCCTCTTTTAAGGTTTTAAGACCATGAGTTGCAGGGACAACCTTTGCTCCTAAAATTTGCATACGCACTACATTAGGATGCTCTTTTTCGATGTCAACCTCGCCCATATGAATCTCACATTCAAGTCCAAAGTATGCAGCAGCTGTAGCAAGGGCAACACCGTGCTGACCTGCGCCTGTTTCAGCTAAAAGTTTTGTTTTACCTAGGCGTTTGCTACTAAAGCTTCTGCCATACAGTGATTTAATTTATGTGCACCTGTATGATTCAAGTCTTCACGTTTGAGATAGATTTTGCCACCACCGCAATACTCAGTGAGGTTTTTCGCAAAATAGACAGGTGTTGGACGACCTTGGTAATGTTTGCGGATATCATACAGCTCTTTATGAAAATCTTCTGATTGAGAAAGCTCATCATAGGCTTTTCTAAGCTCTTCAAAAGGCTTTTCAAGTGGTGGCGGAATAAAAGCACCTCCATATTTTCCAAAAAAACCTTCTTCGTTAGGTACAGTATCTATATATGACTTAGACATAAGAATCCTTTACATGTAAATAATAACGATAATTTTAGCCAAACTCGCATAAAAGCGACTTTTATCATTAAATTCGTCAAACTGATGAAAAAACAAGCCATTTTATTGACTTTAAACGCTAAGCTTCTCTATAATGACGATGAAATTAAAAAATAAGTGGGGTTTTATCGTTATGACAATATCATATATTCGTCCCGATAAACATTTTGATGGTGTGCATGAGCAACTTAAACTTATTAATGC
>CAMZLS010000109.1 GCA_947311765.1 uncultured Helicobacteraceae bacterium | reverse complement strand
CTTGAACAACACCAAGCAAGAAAAGGTGAACTCATTGCTGCTATCGCCTCTGATGAAGCAAGTATAAAAAATGCCGAGTTAGAACTAAGCTATACAACCATCAAAGCGCCTGTATCTGGGCATGTAGGTGCAAGGCGTGTAGATGTTGGCAACTTAGTGGGATATGGAGAGTCCACACTTTTGACAACTATTACTCAAAGCAACACAATATATGCTTATTTTAGCCCGACAGAGAGTCAAGTTCAAATGATTTATAAATTTCGCTCTCGCGAAAATCTTCCTGCCTTTATAGAAGTGAGAGGTCAAGGCGAGGATATTTTAAAGCGCAAGCGTCTCAATGGTTTTGTTGATTTTTCCAATAACACTGTTGATCCTCTTACTTCAACTATCTCAATGCGCGCCACTATTGACAATCACTCTCTCTGCGTCTATCCTGGAACTTTTGTCTATGTTAATATCTTTATTACTGATAAATTTGATTTTATTATGGTGCCACCACAGAGTATTTTTGAAGATCAGCTAGGAAAGTTTGTTTAGACTGTTGGAGCTGATAACAAAGCTGTAAGAACAAGTGTTACAACAGAGCTTGCAACTCGCTACTATGTTAGTATTTCAAAAGGCTTAAAAGATGGAGATAAAGTTGTTATCTCTGGCTTGATGAAAGTAAGAAAAGGTTCTTTATTGGCACCAAAAGATATGACAAGCACCAAAGGAATCACCGCTGTAATGAAAAAGCATAAGCTTATTCCCGAAGAAGTAAAATAGATGTTTTCAGTTACTTTCTGACCTTACGCACTTTTCAATTTCTGCAACTCCAAATACGAAATTTGATTAGTCCGAATAAGCAACTTCATCCTAAGAGCAAAATGGTTTAAATTGTGTTTTATTTTTAAGCATTCAAGTTTAAAAAAAGAAAAAATAGCCATAAACACATGGTTACTCTGTGTTCTAATTGTTTTGGTAGGTGATTTAGCTAAAGCAGTATTATGCTTTATTGACTTATGAAACTCTTCAATTTTCCATCGTTTTTCATAGATTGTTGAGACAGAAGATCCATCAAGAGTCATATCACTACATACCAAATTTAATATACCTATGCTTCCATCTTTGTTTGTAAAGACTCGGCGTACTAAAAGAACTTCTTTATCATATCCTTTTAGATAGCCTCGCATAGATTCTTTATCTGATAATTCCAATGTATCTACTCTTTGAAAATCCCCTTTGTGTTTCGCTTCTAAACTTGTAGCAAAAAGCCTATTACTTTTTAATGCTGCTATAAAATGTTTGTTCTTCTTTGCAATAAACTCAAAGTGCTCTTTAGCACTAAACCACGTGTCCATGAGGATATAACGAAATTTTAACTGATTATTTATTGCTGTTTGGATCATATCTCGCATTAACTCATTTTTAGTAATCTCCGCTTTTCGTTTTACTTGCCTTGTTTTTATATCGCTAAATTGTATTGGCTTTTTAACAATCTCAAATAACACTGGTATGGATACACCATTAGAGTAGTAGAGTCCATTGAGTATATTGAGTCCTCGTACTGATTTACCAACAGTGTGATCAAAATGCCAGCACATTATTTCACTCTCATCTGTCCATTTTTTCTCTTGAATTGAATCATCAAAAATGAGACAAGCATCATCACTCTCTACTTCATGAACCTTCTTTTTTACTTTCAGCCATAGCTCTTTTGAGGTAAACTCATTCTTTGATAAAAATCTTGTGATTTGATCATGACTGATTTCATTATCCATCATTGCTGATAAGCCTGTTGCTGTTGCATAGCCATTGCCGCCTATTAAGTAGTCTGTATATAATTCGAGATAGTCTGTTGTTTTTTTCATACTGGAAATTAAGCAATTTTAGTTCCTTGTTGCGTAAGGTCAGTTATAAGCTAAAATTACAAATTTGAGCCACTAAAGCATAAAGCACGGAGTCAAAATAACTATTTTTTAAAATTCTAGAGAAATTGAGATAAAATATCAGTAACATTATTTAGAGAGATTTTTTTAATCTCAAAAATCATTGTGACAAGAATTTAGTTGTTTGCTTGGTTTGAATTTGCAAGTGGCTCTCATGGTTATTTTATGCGGTTACACAGATTGCTTCACTTCGTTCGCAATAACTGTTATTGTAAGAAATGATTATCATTGCGAGGAGTGAAATGATGTGGCAAACTTAAGTGAATTTCATTATTATTTCATACTAAGTTATTAAGGTAGATATACCATGTACGCAATAGACATCTGGAGTGATGAGAACTTTTTTATAGATAAAGGGCTTGTCAAAGTCAATCACAAAAGTTCCCCTTCCTTACTTGAAATCACACAAGCCATACGCAAGAGAAATATCCGAGGTCCTTTAGTGCTTCGTTTTCCTCATCTTATTGAGCAACAGATCCAAAAGGTGTATCAAAATTTTAATCGTGCTATTGAGGAGAACAGTTATAAAGGAAAATTTCAGGCTGTTTTTCCGCTCAAAGTCAATCAATACGCCAATGTTATCAAACCTATGATGGAGTATGGCAAGAAGATGGCTTATGGTTTAGAAGCTGGCTCTAAAGCAGAGCTTATCTTAGCTATAGCGCACACTCCGCTTGGCTCACCTATCACTGTAAACGGTTTCAAAGATCAAGAGATGATTACGCTTGGATTTATCGCTGCACAGATGGGGCATAATATCACGCTTATTATAGAAGGTCTTGGGGAGCTAGAGTGGATTATTGAAGTGGCACAAAAATCTCACTTAAAGATACCACAAGTCGGTTTGCGTGTCCGTCTGCATAGTTCTGGCGGTGGAGCTTGGGCTAAAAGTGGCGGTATGGATGCAAAATTTGGTTTAAATGCAACAGAGATACTTGAAGCTATTGATCTTTTGCAAAAGAGTTTTTTATTAGAAAAGCTTCATATGATTCACTTTCATATCGGCTCACAAATGGAGGAGATAGCACCACTAAAAAAAGCTCTTCGTGAAGCTGGAAATCTCTATGCAGAGCTTAAAAAACTAGGAGCCAATTCACTCTGTGCTATCAATATAGGTGGTGGGCTTGCCGTAGAGTATGCTCAAGATCCAAACAGACGCATACGAAACTACTCCCTTGAAGAGTTTTGCAATGATGTTGTCTTTTTAATTGGTGATATTATGGATGCAAAAGGGGTACAGCATCCCGATATCTATACTGAGTCTGGGCGATATATCGTTGCGCATCATGCAGTTTTAATCACTCCTGTTTTAGAGCTCTTTTCTCAAGATTATCAAGAAAAACATCTTCGCCTTAAAGAGAGTAATCCTCCTCTCGTTGAAGAACTCTCAGAATTAAACTCTCTTATAAATCCAAAAAACTGTATAGAGTATATGCATGATGCGCTTGATCATTTAGAGTCACTTTTTACTCTATTTGATCTGGGATATATTGACTTAGTAGATCGTTCAAACGCAGAAATCCTTGCCCATCAGATCATCAAAAAAACACTTTCTCTCTCCATGGGAGAAGCAAACTTAGAGTTTAAACGCCTTCAAGAGCGTCATCAAGAGCGTTACTTGCTTAATAGCTCATTTTTTCAGAGTATCCCTGATTATTGGGGATTGGGGCAGAATTTTCCTGTTATGCCTCTGCACTATCTCAATTCTGAGAAGACTCTCCACCCTGCTAGTCTATGTGATATCACTTGCGATAGTGATGGAGAGATAGCTTTTAATAGTGATGCACCTCTGTATCTGCATGATATCGACTTAGATACAGAGGAGTATTTTCTCGCTTTTTTTAACATTGGTGCTTATCAAGAGACTCTAGGAATGCAACATAATCTCTTTTCAAAACCAAATGAAGCGACAGTCATTATCAGCGATAATAACTATGAAATAATATTGCTAGAAGAGTCAAAAAGCCTTTTAAAAGTTATTGAATCTGTTGGCTATAGTGCAAATGAAACATTAAAAAAACTTGAAAAAAAACTAGAAGATAGTGACTTTATCACAGAAAAAGAAAAAGATGATACACTTCGCCAATTAAAATACTATTTGCATCAAAATAGCTATCTTAGAACAACAAATTAAAGGGTATTTTTTGGGAATATTTGCTGAAATAAAAGAAGATTTTTCAAATGTGCATAAGCATGACCCTGCCATACATTCTCCACTTGAATTTATCTTCAATTACCCAGGTATTTGGGCACTATTTTGGCACAGAATCACTCACAGAATGTATCTGCGTGGTTTCAAGAGCATAGCGCGTGTCATTATGGGATTTAACCAAATTTTCACAGGTATTGATCTGCATCCTGGAGCAAGTATTGGTCGTCGTGTTTTTATAGATCATGGAGTTGGTGTTGTCATTGGCGAAACTTGTATCATTGAAGATGATGTTCTTATCTATCAGGGTGTTACCCTAGGTGGGGTTAGTCTTGATCGTGGTATTAAACGTCACCCTACTATACGACGAGGCGCTGTTATTGGTGGTGGTGCAAAAGTTTTAGGCAATATTACTATTGGTGAAGATGCTAAAATTGGTGCTAATTCTGTCGTGGTTCGTGATGTTCCAGACTGTTCAACTGCTGTTGGAATTCCTGCTCATGTTATAGAAAAAGGACGCGATAAAGGGCAACATTCACACAATAAACTTCCAGATATCAACAAAGAACTTTTTGAATACTTAATGAAACGTGTTGCTGTTTTAGAACATATTATCCGTCAAGATAATAACAAAGTTCTTGAGCAAGATATAGAGCTAGAGCATATTTACGACTCTTTTATCAAGGCTATGAAAAATTAATACATTTTTTAAACTTCTTTTTTTTGGCGCACTCTTTGTTATTAGCATTTTTGCTTTTCTTCCTGATTATAACAACTTGCCTGAAGTTGTCTCTATCAGTGGAGCTTTGAACCATTTTGTAGCCTTCTTTACTCTTTTTATACTCTTTGAACGTGCTTATGTCAGCCTTACATGTAAGCAACGCATCTTTTGGTTAATTGCTTATGCTTTTTTTATTGAGATAGTGCAATACTTTTTACCTACACGCGCTGCTGAGTTTTTTGATATTTTAATTGATAGTTTGGGGATTTTTTGCGCGTATTTACTATTGCCGTATCTTAAAAAGCATAAAGCCTTCTCTTTTTTGCTATAATAACTTAATAAAAATAAAAAGGCTTTATCTTGAATATACCTCTTGCTGACCGTATTAACGTCTTATCTGAATCTATTACCATTGCTATTACAAGCTTAGCACAGGAGCTTAAAGCTGAAGGAAAAGATATCTTAAGCTTTTCAGCAGGCGAGCCTGATTTTGGAACCCCTCAGGTTATTAAAGATGCTGCTATACAAGCACTCAAAGATGATTTTACTCGCTATACTGCTGTGGATGGCATTATCGAACTTCGTGAAGCGATAGCTGGAAAATTAAAGCGTGACAATGGCTTGGAGTATGCACCAAATCAAATTATCGCAAATAATGGCGCAAAACATACCCTTTTTAATCTTTTCTCTGCAACAATAGATAAGGGTGATGAAGTTATCATTCCTGCGCCTTATTGGGTAACCTATCCTGAACTTGTCAAATATTGCGGTGGTACTCCTGTTGATATTATCACTCACGATGATACTCAATTTAAAATCACACCAAATCAGCTTCGTGCCGCTATCACACCTAAAACAAAAATGCTTATTTTAACGACTCCATCAAATCCTACTGGTGCGGTTTATACAAAAGAAGAGCTTCTTGCAATCGGTGAAGTTTTAAAAGGAAGCGATATTATCGTAGCGAGTGATGAGATGTATGAAAAACTTGTCTATTCTGGTGAATTTACTTCTGTAGCTTCTGTAAGCAAAGATATGTTTAATCGTACTATCACTATCAACGGTCTTAGCAAATCAGTTGCGATGACAGGATGGCGTTTTGGATATATGGCTAGCGCAAATACAGAGCTTGTAAAAGCATGCAAAAAACTCCAAAGTCAAAGTACGTCAAATATCAATACTCTCACACAAAAAGCTGCTATTGTTGCGCTTGATGGTAAAGCTGATGCAGATATTGAGATGATGCGTAAAGAGTTCGCATCACGCCGTAAAGAGGCAGCTTCTCTTGTCAATGATATCAAAGGACTGAGTGTTTTTGTTCCAGATGGTGCTTTTTATCTCTATATAAATATTCAAGGTGTCAATTCTGACTCCATGAAGTTTTCTAAAGAGTTACTAGCAGAGCAAGGTGTTGCAGTAGTTCCAGGTATTGCTTTTGGACTTGATGGCTATATTAGATTTAGTTTTGCTACGGATATTGAAACTATTCGTGAAGGCATTAGGCGTATTGGAGTCTATGCAAATTCAATACGCCAAAAATAATCATAGAGTCATATTATGCTCAGGCACTTAATGAAGATTCTTGTACAGCAGTAGATATTTAAACAAATAATGTTAAAATCAACTATGATTTATAAAAGTGCCTGCAAAGAGTGTGGTGTTATTGTTGAATATGAAAAAAATGATTTAAATCATAACTATTATTGTCCACGATGCAGGTCTGTTGTGTATGCTCCTGGTGAACGGTTTTTATATATCATAATAATGGCATTAGCAGCACTTGTTTCGTATATTCCTACACTTTTTTTGCCCGTATTAACTCTTGACATGGCAGGTCGCTTACAAGCTTCAACGCTTTTAGATATTGTTTTTACATTTTATCATGATGGTAATTTTATCATAGGAGTTTTACTGTTTTTTACAGGAATTTTAGCACCACTTCTTATGCTTGGAATGCTTCTTTTTATGCTAATTCCCTTACATTTTGGTAAAAGTCTTAGCGGAACACATCATGTTTATCATACTTATAGCATTTTGCGCCATTGGGCAATGGCAGAGGTGTATATGATCAGCATTCTTGTTGCAGTTATTAAGCTTAAAAATATTGGAATACTTGAAATAGATGCAGGTTTTTTTATCTTTATCTTTTTTCTTATCTGTTTTTATATAACAGTGCTCTGGTTTAATCCTGATGATATTTGGCATAATGATGCATTACGAAACTGATCTGAACACAAACACAAAGCTATGCTTAAAATGTGAGTGCTTAAATAGCGCTGATGCACTTACATGTAAACAATGTGGCTATAAAGTTTATCTACGTCGTCCTCACTCTATTGCGCTTACCTTAAATTATATTGTTGCTGCGCTTTTGTTTCTTATTCCTGCAAATTTACTTCCGATGATGATTATCACCTCAGTTGGAGTTGCTGAGGGGAGTACGATCATGGAAGGTATTAGATATTTTATTAACTACGGTGAAGCAAGTATTGGAGTTATTATCTTTCTTGCTAGTATAGTTATTCCTATTTATAAAATTTCTGTTTTACTTTTTTTAATTTCTATCGCCCATTTTAAGTGGAATTATTTAGCAGTTTTTGGGCTTAAACTATACAGAACGATTCGTTTTATTGGCAAATGGTCACTTTTAGATATTTTTGTAGTTGCTATTATGGTTGGTATGGTACAGTTTCAAACACTCGCAAATGTGCAAGCAGGTGGTGCTTCCTTTGCTTTTTCATTGGTTGTGATATTGACAATGCTAGCTACGGAGAGTTTTGATCCGAGATTAATGTTTGATAAAGAGAGAAGAAAAAGATGAGTACAATAGCTATAGAGAGAAGACGCTCAACGAGCGTTGTTGTTTGGATTGTACCTTTATTGGCTCTAGCCCTAGCAGGTTGGATGCTTTTTAAGTTTTATAACGATAGAGGCACTGAGATTGTTGTGACTTTTAAAGATGGAAGCGGTCTTCTTGAGCGTAAAACATTACTCAAATATAAGGGTATTGTTGTTGGAAATGTAACGAAAATAAAACTCCATCCAGAAGATATCTCTATGGTTGATGTTTCTATCTCTGTTAATAAAAATGCTATCGCTGCCGTAGGGAGAGAGGGCAATGAGTTTTGGAAGGTACGACCAAAAGTGTCATTGACAGAAGTTTCAGGTTTAGAGACTATTATGGGAGGTCTTTATATAGAAATTTTTCCTGCTAAAAAAACTTTTAAGGAGCTCTACAAACTTCCAGAGAAGTTTAAATTTATCGCCTCTGAACATAAGCCATTTGATCAGCTTAATCCAGGTATAAAACTGATCCTTAAAGATAAAGAGGGACGCTTTGCACTTGATACTCCTATTATCTATAAAAAATTCATAGTTGGAAGTATTGTTGAGCGTGAATTAAGCTCTGATTATGTTAAATATATAGTCCATATCAAAGAAAAATACAAACATCTCATTAAAACTGATAGCCATTTTTGGGGACTCAGCAGTGTTAATTTTAAGGCTTCAATGGCAGGAGTTAAATTAAAAGTTGATTCTCTTGCAACACTCATAGCAGGAGGTATCACTTTTAATTCATCTGATTCAAACACATCTCAGGCATGCTTTAAGATGGATACAATGCCAGAATTTGAACTCTATGCAAATAAAGAGGCGATAGGCTTTGATACCAATACAATCACTCTCATAGGAAAAAAAGCATACAACATTGACCCCGACTTAAGTGCTGTTTATTATAAGGGCGTCGAAGCTGGAAAGATAGAATCTGTAGAGTATGACCCTAAAAAAGATAGTACGCAAATCCATATAAAACTCAAAAAGAATTTTTCAAACCTTGTCAAAAATAGAGGGTATTTTTGGATTGTAGAACCTAGCTTTTCTCTCAAAGGAATTTCTGGTCTTGATGCGATAGCAAAAGGGCCTTATATCACCTTTGTTCCACACAAAGGCGATATAAATCAAGACTCTATCTTCTCCTTACATGTAAAGCCACCTCAAAATGATGGAAAATTGGTTCATCTTCATGCCAAAGAGGCGAAAGGGCTTCGAGTAGGGAGTGGCGTATTTTATAATGACATAGAAGTAGGCTACATTCATGCGATAATGCTTGCAAAAGATAAAAAAAGTCTTAATCTCAATCTTGTCATAGAGCATAAGTATAGCTATCTTTTAAACGATAGTTCTCTTTTTTATCTGCGAAATGCGATAGAAGCAGATTTGTCTCTCTCTAGGATCACAATAAAAGCTGGCTCTTTAAACTCTATTATACAAGGTGGTATAGCCTTTGATACACAAAATATGAAAGCTTCACAGAAGAAAGAGTCTTTTAAACTTCATACGAGCTATTTGGATATTGAGCATTCTCGTTATCTGAACAATGGAGGCAGATATATCACCCTTCATGCCGAAGAATCCGCCTCTATAAAAAGTGCAACACCTATCTATTATAAACGCTTTAAAGCAGGTGAAGTTCTTGATATGAGTTATAATACTCGCACAGACCAAGTAGATATAAAAATCTATATAGAAAAGGAATTTGCAAACAAGATAAATGCTTCAACGCGTTTTTATAATGCAGGAGGTCTTGATGTCTCGGTAGATTTTCCAAAAATTAACATAGACATGGAGTCTGTTGAAAGTCTTGTTTCTGGCGCACTTGCCTTTACGACCCTAGACAAACAAGCAAGCCCAAAAAGCTCAAATGATTTTCTCTTATATAAAAATCGCCAAAGTGCAGAAGATGAGCGTTACAAAGCAAAATTACATCTTGATAGCGCAATGGGTTTACATGAGGGGAGTAAAATTATTTATAAGGGTATCGTTATAGGAGAAGTGAATGCTTTGGACTTAGTTAATCAGGGGGTTGATGTAGATATGAGGATAGAGAATCGATATAAATACCTTATGACAAAAGACGCTCTCATATCACTTTCAAACTTTAAACTCTCATTAGATGGTATTAAAAATCCTGAAGCTATTATAAGTGGACCTTCTTTACATGTAAGTACAGGAAGCTCTACTACCTTAGGAAAAAATTATATACTCAAAGATATTATTAGCCATGAAAATCAACTAAGAGAAGGCTTGAGAATTGCTGTTTCAGCCTCACGCAAAAGTTCACTTAAAATAGGTAGCCCCGTTTTATATAGGCAGGTAAAGATTGGTGATATAGAAGAGTACCGTCTCAGTGATGATTCAAAATATGTAGAATTTTTACTTTATATTAAACCGTGCTATGCGCATCTTGTTCGTAAAAACTCACACTTTTACAATGCTTCTGCCTTGGGTGTAGAGATAAGCTTAAGCGGTATCAAAGTGAAAACTGAAACAGTAGAGACCATGATGAGCGGAGGCGTTGTTTTAGTAACACCTACGCAGTTTGATGAAGAAGCAGAAAATATGCAAGTTTTTACTCTCGCAAATGAGCCTGAAGACGAATGGCTTAATTGGAGCCCTGCATTAAGCAGTACAAATGTGATGTGTCAATAAGGAATCAAAAATCAATTTAGACAGCAACCTCATCTTCAAAAAGAACGCTTATGCCATACTCCTCGTGGGGCATAACATATTTGCGATATTCTACTCCATTTTTGCATAATAATACAGTCATCTTTACAATAAGGGCATTTTCCTAGCATAATTATCGCCTTTAAAAATAAAATTACAAAATTTTAACCGAAGTTGCGCAGGGGAAGAGAAAATATGACATATTGTCATATTTATAGAATTATTCACTACTCTCTTTTGGTTTTATAGCTTGTAAGCTTACGCGTTTACCTGCTTTTTTTGTGCCTGTAGGCTTTGATGATTTATAACTTTTTTTCTTCTCATACGGCTTTTTATCTCTTCTATCTCTTGAGTCAGAATCATTATATCTTCGAGGAGGATGTTTATCATTGCGATTAGGACGCTCATCACGCTTAAATTTCTCTTTTGTTTTTTCAACTGCTATCTCAAAACCACTAATGACTTCTTGCATCAAAGTACGCCCTAAGGCTGTTTCTATAGGGTAAAGATGAATCTGGTCTTGTGGATCTAGTAAGATAAGTGCATGTGTTTGAGCATGAGAGATGCGTTGCATATATTCCACAGAAGCCTCAGGAAGGTCGTAACTAATAAGTAAATCGCGTGTCAAATCAGGAAAATCCGCAAGACCTGCATCGTTTGTCACGATAATGCTTTTATCATCAATCAACTCTTGAATCTCTTTAGGATCGCCCGATACAACAATAAGAATACTTGAGGTTTCATAAGAGATAAGAAGATGTTTTAGCAACTCTTGTTTACGCTCGGGAGCACAAGGATGGATACGGTGATTGTGACGTTTAATTGATGACATGAAGGTCCTTAAATTATTGAATGAAATTATACACTATATTAGCTATTATTATGGTATAATTGCACACTTTCAGCGCCTTTCGGTCTGCGACTGACTCCGTTTTATTTTACTGATGAAACACACTATAATGAGCAAAGCCCATTACAGTGGCAGGGACTCACCGTCCCTACAACCCCCTAAAGCTACAAAAAACAGTGTTTTTTGAGAAATCAGTTACTATAAATCAAAAACAATTTTTATCTAGCCTAGACCGTTCCAAGTTAAAACTTTGGCAAGGCTCGGTCATACAAAAGGTTATACTCATGTCATTTTCACAATTAGGTCTCTCTAAAGCGCTATTACGCGCTGTTGAGGAGCAAGGCTATACTACACCAACTCCTATTCAAAAGCAGGCTATTCCTATTATTTTAAGTAAAAAAGATGTACTTGCAGGTGCGCAAACAGGAACAGGTAAAACAGCAGGTTTTACTCTCCCTCTTCTACAACGTCTTAGCCAATCACCTAAGAAGCAAGGCAAAGCTCAAGTGCGTGCACTTGTTCTTACTCCTACAAGAGAACTTGCCGCGCAAGTAGGCGAAAGCATCGCAACATATGGAAAATATCTTCCTTTTAAATCCACCGTTATCTTTGGTGGTGTAGGCATTCGTCCTCAAATCAATACACTTAAACGCGGAGTCGATATCGTTGTGGCAACACCTGGAAGACTTCTTGATCATGTTGAGCAGAAGACACTCGATCTTTCACATATAGAGTTTCTTATCCTTGATGAAGCAGATCGTATGCTCGATATGGGATTTATCCATGATATCAAAAAAATTTTAGCACTACTACCTAAACACCGACAAAATCTTCTCTTCTCAGCTACATTTTCAAATGAAATAAAAAAATTAGCAGATAGACTGCTCAACTCTCCTACACTCATCGAAGTGGCACGTCGTAATACTTCTGCTGAGAGTATCAAGCAGACTATCCACCCAGTCGATAGAGAACGCAAACGCGAGTTGCTTTCACACCTTATTAATGAGGGAAAATGGAAGCAAGTGCTTGTATTTACCCGTACAAAACATGGAGCAAATCGTCTGAGCACACAGCTTGAAAAAGATGGCATCACAGCTGCAGCAATTCATGGAAACAAAAGCCAAAGCGCTCGCACAAAAGCTCTAGCTAACTTTAAAGATGGCGGTATTCGTGTTCTTGTTGCGACTGATATTGCGGCGCGTGGCATTGATATCGATCAACTTCCTCATGTAGTTAATTTCGAACTCCCTAATATCTCTGAAGACTATGTTCACCGTATCGGAAGAACTGGCCGCGCAGGAAATGAAGGTGAAGCACTCTCTCTAGTCTGTGTTGATGAAGAAAAATTACTCAAAGATATTGAAAAACTCATTAAACGCCCTATTCCAAAAGTAAGAGTTAAAGGCTTTACCCCTGATCCATCTATAAAAGCTGAACCTATTCAAAACCGTTCACAATCACATAGAAACCGCAATGGCGGCGGCAATAGAAACAGTAAAAATTCTGAAAAAAGCAGTGAGGGCAAATCTCGAAATAGACCTCGCAGCAACAGCAGTCGTTCTCGCAGTGATCAAAGCAAACCACGCCAAACTTCTCATCGCAGAGGCTAATTTGCATGAAAGAGATAGAATTACTTTTTGAAAATAGTGATTTTGTCATCATCAATAAACCCGCTCATTTAAACTTTCACTCCGAAGAAGAAGCGGGTCTTGTTGTTTTAACAGCAAAACTCTTACATGTAAAGCAACTTTATAGCGTCCATAGGCTTGACAAAATGACTTCTGGACTTCTTATATTGGCTAAAACCAAAGAAGCCGCACAAAGTTTTACTAAGCTTTTCCAATCCCGTCAAATAGAAAAATACTACATCGCCATCTCTCTACGAAAACCAAAGAAAAAACAGGGCTGGATAAAAGGAGATATGGTAAGCGCAAGAAGAGGAAGTTATAAATTTTCAAATACTTCACATAATCCTGCGATAACCCAATTTGTCAGTAAGGCACTTCGTCCAAATGAGAGATTTTTTCTCATCAAGCCTCACACAGGAAAGACCCATCAAATTCGTGTCGCTCTAAAAAGTATAGGAGCACCCATAGCAGGTGATATCCGCTATGCAAATGCAGATGAGGCGAAAAAAGAGACGAGGGGCTATCTTCATGCTTTTGCACTACGCTTTCATTTTAAGGACAAAGATTTTAGCTTTACATGTAAGCCTGATGAAGGAGAGCGATTTATAAGTCCTGCATGTAAAGAAATTCTCAAACACTACCTTCCACCATGGGATCACAACTGAATAACTTTAGCCCCAAATCCACCCATGTGCTGTGGTGCATCTGAAAAACCTTTGACGCTTGGATGACGTTTTAAAAACTCTTTGACTGCGTAAGAGAGTTTTCCTGTGCCAATGCCATGATACACCACTACCTCATCCCAGCCTTGCATCAAAGCATCAGAGATAAAACGGTCTAAATTCTCTTCTGCCTCCTCTGCTCGTTGACCATGAAGGTCTAGTTTTAAGCCACTTCGTTTTTCGACTTGCGTATTTACAGATATGCGTGGCTTTGGTTTTGGAAGTGGCGTAGAGTGTTTTAAATCTTTGAGTTTAACACGCATTCTCATTCCCTCCACCTCTATCATCGCTTCTTTTGCTTTGAGAGAGAGGATTGTTCCTCTTTGTGTTCGATATTTAACACTTTCACCAACTTGAAATTGACGCTTCTCTTTTGGCTCTATGGGTTTTTTAGGCAAGTTTTTATTTGCCTCATTCATCTTACGGTGAATACTTGCGCTATCGCCCTCTTTTGCGGCAGCTCTTGCTGCATTTATCGCTTTAGCGTACTCTCTATCTAACTCATTTTGATGAGATTTCAACTCGCTATAAACCAAATCTTTAGCTTCTTTTAAGCGACGCTGCTCCTCTTTGACATTTTCAAGTCGTTCGTCTAAGTCGCTATTTTTCCGCTTTAAGGCACGCTCTAGTTCACTCCCACGCTCTATAAGTTGATTGAGTTTTTCAGCATTATCACCATACACTTCTTTGGCACGATTGACTACTGCATTAGAGATTCCATACCGAAGCGCTGTTTCAAAGGCGTAACTTTTCCCAATAATGCCCTGTAAAAACTCATAAGTCGGCAGACGATTCTCTTCATCATAGACCGCAGCCATCAGCTCAACATCATCACGATCTGCCATCAATGCCGCAAGACGCTTATGGTGAGTCGTGACGATAATTTTTTGCCCTCGCGCAATCAAATCATCTAAAATAACCTTAAAAAGTGCCGCTGCCTCATCACTATCTGTTCCTAACTCTATCTCATCCACCCCAACAAGTGCGTCATGCTGAGAGAAGAGATGTGCGAACTGTTTCATTCGCCCTGCAAAGGTAGAGATATCATTACTCACATTTTGAGGGTCATCTATCACCGCCTCAAAGCGTTTAAAAGAACCTATGCGTGAAGTATGCTTGTTGATTTTCATAGGAATAAGATATTTTGCCATAAGTGCTGCTGATAAGATTGATTTAAGTAACATAGTTTTACCCCCAGCATTTACCCCCGTAATCATCAAAACATTTTTAGAAAAATCAACATTGACAGGTTTAGGATTTGAAAGTGCTGGATGCTCAAAATCGTGAAGTATTACAGAGTGCTCTTTGAGTGTTTTAACGATAGAGAGATTTTTAGAACGCGCAAAATGAACCCGTGCTTGATAGTGATCAAACCTATCAAACTCTTTATCTATAAACTTTATAAATCCCAACTGCTCTTTTAAGCTCTGAGAAAATCGCTTGGCATACTCATAAAATTCGGCCTCGCGAAGCTGATTGACACTCCGAATCTGCTCTTTGAACTTCTGCACGCTATCAGGAACGATATAGAAAAATCCTCCACTACTACGCCCTATCATAGAGCCTTTAAGCACATGATTAAAGCCACCGCGAACAAGTAAGGCTTCTTCATCATTAAGATAATGAATTTGCGTATCTACAAGATATGAAGAGAGTTTTTTAGAGAAGATAAGCCGTTTCATACTTGCATTCATCTCCTCTTTTAAACCTTTGATACGCTGTGTTAATCCATAAATACCCTCATCCATAGACTCATTAAAACGCCCCTCTTCATTAAAATAGCTATCAAGCTCATCAAAGTTTTCAGGAATAACAATTTTTTTTAGCCATGCCCCAATAAGACCATCAAAGTCACTATTTTTAAGTCGTCTAAAATAGCGTACCACCTTGATAAGCTCAAAAATCTGCTCAAAGCGTAAAACACCCTGCTTTTTGAGATGATTTTGGATACTTTTAAAAGATTCAATTTTTGGCGGTGCCTTAAATGCAAGTTCATCTAAAGCGGAGATATATTTAAAATGAAGTTCTTGATCGCCTTCTATAAAAAGAGTTTTTTCACGACTGAAAAAAGATTTAAAATTGCTTACATGTAAGCCAAGATCGAGATTATCAATAAGATTTTCAAAATGTGTCATATGTGTGCGTTATTCCTAATGTTTTACTTATTATTTTGCGTATTATATTACATGTAAGAGAATATCCACCTACTTTTAAGTATAATCGCAAATCAAACCCAAATAGTGAGGAATTTTTATGAGTAGAGTTTTTAATTTCGGCGCAGGTCCTGCAACAATACCCTTAGGGGTACTAGAAGAAGCGCAGAAAAATTTAGTTGATTTTAATGGCGAGGGTCTTTCTATTATGGAGGCTTCACACCGTTCTAAAATGTATGATGATGTTCACACAGAGGCGCTCTCTTTAATGCGAGAACTTTATGAGATTCCTGAAGATTATGATATTTTATTTCTCCAAGGTGGAGCATCACTTCAATTTGCCATGGTACCTTTAAACCTCTCTCAAGGTGGAAAAGCTGCTTATGCTGATACTGGTAGCTGGTCTTCAAAAGCTATCAAAGAAGCAAAAATTCAAAATATTGATTTTGACATCGTAGCTAGTTCAAAAGAGAGTTCACACAATCACATTCCTGAAAATATCTCTTTCGCTGATGATTTAGATTATGCTTATATCACTTCAAATAACACAATCTATGGCACGCAGTACAAAACATTTCCTACTACGAAGTCACCTTTGGTCGTTGATGCTTCTAGTGATATCTTCTCTTATCGTGTTGATTGGTCAAAAGTGGACTTGATGTTTGCTGGAGCACAAAAAAATGCAGGTCCTTCTGGTCTCACTATTGTTATCATTAAAAAAGAGCTTGTTAATCGTGTTAGCGAGAGTGTTCCATCAATGCTGCGCTATAAAACTCAAGCAGATAATAACTCTTTATACAACACGCCTCCAACTTTTGGTATCTATATATTAGGGCTTACGCTTAAATGGATTAAGAATTTTGGTGGTATTAAAGCAATTGAGAAAAACAATGAAGCAAAAGCCAAACTTCTTTATGATGCAATCGATAATAGCAATGGTTTTTATGTAGGTCACGCCCTCAAAGACTCTCGCTCACTAATGAATGTCTCTTTCAATATCAAAGATAAAGATGCGGACTTAGAAGCAGCGCTCATCAAAAAAGCAACGCAAGCTGGAATGATTGGACTTAAGGGTCACCGCTCAATTGGTGGGCTTCGTGCATCTATCTATAATGCCATGACAATAGAAGGTGTTCAAGCACTTGTTGATTTAATGAGTAGTTTTGCAGATGAAAACAGATAGGAAAGGTAGATATGTTTAAAATTCAAACACTCAATAAAATATCACCAATAGGCTTAGATTGTTTTCCTCGCACTGAGTATGAAGTGGCAAGTGAAATTATTAAACCTGACGCTATCGTAGTGAGAAGTTTTAAAATGCACGAAATGGCGTTTGACGCAAACTTAAAAGCTATCGCACGCGCAGGTGCTGGAACAAATAATATTCCTATTGAAAAATGCACTCAAGAGGGTATCGTAGTTTTTAATACTCCCGGAGCCAATGCAAATGCAGTCAAAGAGATAGTTTTAGCAAGTCTTTTTCTTGCTTCTCGTGATATCACAGGTGGCGTTGCTTGGACGCAGAGCATTAAAGATGAAGGCAAAAATGTTCCGCCTTTAGTAGAAAAGCAAAAATCAAACTTTGCAGGCTGTGAAATAAGCGGTAAAAAACTCGGTGTCATCGGTCTTGGTGCCATTGGTGCGATGGTAGCCAATAGTGCAGTTGATTTAGGTATGACGGTTGTTGGCTATGATCCTTACCTCTCTGTAGATGCGGCTTGGGGGCTTTCAAGTAAGGTTCAAAAAGCTACGGGTCTGGAAACACTTTTAAAAGAGGTGGATTATATCACTATCCATGTTCCTCTTTTAGAGAGCACAAAAGAGATGCTTAATAGCGAAAAATTTGCCATGATGAAAGAAGGTGTAAAAATAATCAACTTTTCACGTGGTGGTCTTATCCATGATGATGATATGATTCAAGCTATTGGCGAAGGAAAAGTTTCAACTTACATTACTGATTTTCCTGAAGCAAAACTTCTTGGTATCAAGGGTATAATTCCTATCCCTCACCTTGGAGCATCTACTGCCCAATCAGAGCAAAACTGTGCACTTATGGCAGTTCAAGAACTAAAAGACTACCTAGAAAATGGAAATATCAAAAACTCAGTAAACTTTCCAAATTGTTTTTTAAATAGAACTGCCGGTGAAAAAAGAATTACTATCGCCAATCAAAATATACCAAACATGATAGGTGAAATCACATCAACACTTGCAAATCACAATGTTAATATCCACGATATGCTTAACAAAAGTAAAGACGATTTAGCCTACAACATTATAGATGTAGATGGTGATGTTAATGAAAATGTTATCTCAGAACTTCAAAATATCGAAGGTATTATTATGGTTAGGGTGATTGCTTAAATTTTCTTTTGTTTCTTACATGTAAGGTTTACATGTAAGAAGATTGTATTGCACTTCCAAATAGACTTGATTATAAATCTGTAATGGTGTATATTTAGACTTCAAAACCCAATCAACTCTGGAGTAAACAATGAAAAAAGCACTTGTATTATTAGTAGCACCACTTATGGCATTCGCCTTAGAATTAGGTTCAATACCCTTACATGTAAGCCTTGAAGGTGACAATGGAGGATATCTTGATGGAAGCGCATGGAGTAGCGAAATGCTCCGAGATAAGGTGCATATACTCTTTTATGTTGATCCTGATGAAAAAGAGACAAATAGTGCTTTTTCTGACGCTCTTAAGGCTAAAAAGTTTAATCGTGCTAACTTTGCTTCTGTTGCTATCGTTAATATGGCTGCAACATGGTTACCAGATTTTGCTATTGCATCAAAATTAAAAAAGAAACAGAAAGAATTTCCACATACTATCTATGTTAAAGATCTCAATAAGGTTCTTGTCAATAAATGGAAAATTGCAGATGATAGTAGTGATGTATTACTTTTTGATAAAAAAGGAAAACTTATCTTTAAGCATGAAGGCAAGTTAAGTCAAGAACAAATCGATGCAGTGATTGCACTTATAGAAGAGCGTATCTCATGAGCACACGCTATCAAGAACGCTCACTCTTACATGTAAGCATAAAAGATTTCTTTTCCAAAGAGATTTTAAAGCTTGCAATATTTCCATTCATTCTTACAATACTAGTAATGTACAGTCTCTTTTTTGTTGCTGCGGATTTTGGCTTGGATCAATTATCGCAAACGCAGGTACAAATCCACCAAAGCGAGACAACACTCAATCCTGACGGGACAAGTCATACGCAAGAGTTAAACCAGATGTTTTCTGGCTCTTCTGTTATGACTTTTTTACTCAAGTACTCTTTTACTTCATGGCTTATTAGCTTCTTAGTCTATACGGTAGGCTCTTTTATCATGATGTATTTTTCTGTTGCTATCGGGCTTTTTGTTATTGGATTTTTGACTCCATGGATTTTACCTATCATTCGAGATAGACACTATAGTGATATAGCTATAGAAGGCTTTGGTACGATACCTGAAGTAACTTGGTTTTTTATCAAAACACTTTTTATTATGCTAGCGATAATGATAATTCTTATCCCTTTTTATTTTATCCCCATACTAAATTTAGTAGCGATAAATCTTCCGTTTTATTATTTTTTCCATAGACTCTTAAATTTTGATGTAGGTTCTACTATCTGCAAGAAAGAGGATTATAAAAAGATTATGTTTTACGAGGGTAATTCTATTCGTTTAAAGACATTTCTTATGTTTCTTGCAACAATGATTCCCTTTGTAGCTATCTTTACAATGGTCTTTTTTGTGGTTTATCTAGGGCATGTCTATTTTTATGAACTCAAACAGATGCGGCTAAATCCTCCTGCAGAAGCTTAGTGATAGCTTCTGCAGATAAAGGTTTATTGTAAAGATAGCCTTGAATATAGTGACAACCATGCTTATCTAAGAAATCATTTTGTGCTTGTGTTTCAACACCTTCTGCTAAAACTTCAAGATTCATATTTTTAGCAAGTTTCTAGTTGAGTTCACTTTCTAAAACCTTGCTAATTTTGATGTTACGGCCAAGTTTGCTGACAACATTACTTAATTGTTCTTTTGTGCCCAGAATAACAATATTTATACTTAACGCTAAAAAATTTTTACTCACAATAGTAAGATTAAGGCGTGCTAAATTATATTCTACTAGCCCTAGCTTATCATAAGTACATGAAAATTCCAACTTTTTTGTTTTTAAATAGGTATCAAGTTGGCTATTACATATCACTTCATTGACTGCATCACCGTAAGCACGAACAAGTCCACCTGTGCCCAACTTTGTGCCTCCAAAATAGCGAACAATGATAACCGCCACATTTACAAGTTCATTTCCTTGCATTACATGTAAAGAGGGCTTTCCTGAAGTCCCCTTAGGTTCGCCATCGTCACTACAACCTTCAACTATCTGCTCATATTCGTTTATGTATCGAAATGCAGTTACAAAATGGCGGGCTTTTGGATGCTCCCGCTTTAGCTTTTGCAAACTCTCTTCATACTCTTTATAGGGCAGTAAATATGCAATAAATTTTGACTGTTTCACTTCTAAAGTATTTGTAAAAGTTTCCCTACATGTAAGCATTACAAATTCTCATCTTTTGCATTTTTTAAAACACATTTTGATAAAACAAGACTTTCCTGTGCCATTTTAGAGTCCCACGCTACTTGAACACGATACATTCTTTGCTTGCATATCATACATGTCTTTGTTTGGTGCGGAACTTGAATCTCTTTCTTGCACCCGTTAAAGAGTGTTATTACTAAAATAAAAAATACTATTATCTTCAAACTATCCCTTGAGTTAAAATGATATAATAGCACGATTTATATACAAAGGAACTCAGATGGGTTTTGGAAAAAAAATGAAAAGTAATTTCATTAATGCATTTCGTGAAGTTTTTTTATATCATCATAGCTCATTAGAGTTTCGAGCTAAACTTTTCGCTGTTATTATTGCAGCGAATCCCCATCCTGGAGAGTGCTATTATAAATCTGTTCGTAATGCTGGTATGGCTATATATAATGATGAAACACGAACAGATTTCCTAGAATATGCCACAAGAGAGTATGTTGAGAAAGTTTTAGAAAAAAATGGTCTTGATATCGATATGCTTATTGAAGAGATAGTGCGTGATTTAAAAGATATACCGCGTTATGTCAAAAAAATTGATACTTCACTTCTTAGAGTTTTGCTAGAGTGCAATGATGACGAAGAGACTCATATTTATCAAGAGCGAATTATTGAACTTTTTGAACGTTTACAAACTGAACACAAAGGTGAAGCAAAATGATAAAGTTACTTTTAATTATGGGATTCTTATTTGGGTGTAGTGATAAAGCACAACCCATTGAAGATAAACAGCTTCAAGAATCTGCTAAGAAGCATGAAACTGGACATATTGACACGCACTAAATATCAAAACGCTCTTTATCAAAAAATGTCTCATCTGAGATATTTTGAAAAGCTGCATTGATCGTTACAAAGATATTTGGAAACTGCTCTTCCATCTTGGCTAACATCTTTTTCATGCTCTCTCTCGCATGAGGCATCTTTATATCAAATCGCATTGATGGACACATCTCATCCCCAATAGTTGGCATATTATTATCTATCGCTGCTGCTGCTAGCTGACGTTCTCGCATCTGAATAAGCGGACGAATCACCACAAGTCCATTGCCTGCTCTGTATTTTGGTGCAAGTGAGCGCATTTGACCATTATAAATCATATTCATAAAATAACTCTCTACAGCGTCATCAAGATGGTGTCCAAGGGCTAGCTTATTGCAACCGTATTTTTCTGCTGCACTATAAAGCGAACCACGTCTCATTCGAGAAAAGAAACTACAAAATGAGGAGTTTTTACGAATCTTATCTCCTGCAACACTATAAATATTTGTATCATAAATCTCATGTCTAATATCATGCTCTTTACAGTGCGCTATCAAGGCATCAAAATTTTCATTCATCCCGTAAGAGACGGTTACTGCAATAAATTCAAAATCAAAAGGGGCGCGACGCTGTTGCTCTTTGAGAGCATGTATAAGAGTGAGAGAATCTTTTCCACCACTTAAGCCTACAAGAATCTTATCACCCTCCTCTATCAATTCAAAAGCAGCATTGGTCTTACCTAGCTGAGTCATAATTTTTTTAGAAAGTTTAATGGAAGGTTTCAACTAAATCTTCTCTAATATTTTTAATATAAAAACAGCACTCTCTTGAGCCGAACTCTCTAAAAATTCATCAAAATTAAAACTTGCATCCATATCTGCCACATCACTGATAGCGCGGAGAATTAAAAAAGGCACCTCTAAAGCTTCACAAACAACCGCTACAGAAGTTCCCTCCATCTCTAAAGCATCGGCCTTAAATGTTGTTTCAATCCAATTTTTACGATCTTGCGAATGTACAAATTGGTCTCCCGTAGCGATGATACCCTCTTTAAGAGTAATATCCATCTCTTTAGCCACTCGATTTGCTACAGCAATAAGCTTCTCTTCTGCTTGGATAAACTGAGACCCCTCAGGTACATATCCATGAGGATGACCAAAGGCAGTGATATCCAAATCATGCTGACATAAAGCCGTAGCAACAATCAGATCACCAATGCGAAGTTCAGGATTAATTCCTCCAGCAACGCCACTAAAAAGAAGCATTTGTGCCCCAAATTTTTCTATCAGACTTGCCGCTGTAAGCGTTGAAAATACTTTTCCAATTTTAGAATAAGCAATTACCAAGTCATGCCCAGCATATTTACCCTCATAATAGGTATTGTGCGCATATTTTGTAGTTGTGTATTCGCCAATTTTTTCTAAAATCGGGGCAATCTCTTCGGGCATAGCACCCATAATTGCAATTTTCATTAAAATCCTTATTTAACATATTGTGAAAGAATTATACCTAAGTGAATATTAGAGATTTATTGCTTAAAGAGCGAAAGAATTTTTGTATATTCTTCAAAAGCGTGACGATAAACGTATTGTGTCTGCTTAGAACTCTCAAAGAGTTCTGTGGCACTTTTTCCTGCTTCAAGCGCATTTTTAAGTAATTTTGTTCGTCTCATATGTGTAAAAGCAAGCTCAGGAAAATAACGGTGTATTTCGGTTTTTATAGTTTCATAATCTTTTTTATTTTCAATCATATTGGCGAATACCAAGATAGTTTTGTGCTTAAAAGTTTTAATAAGTATCTGGCTTTTCATAATAGAATTTAAATCATTTGTTGTAGGCAACAAGATAATATCTGCCTTATTCATAATCTCATCAGCGTGATTGTCCACAAAGCCACCAAAATCATATACAGTATTTTCATAAAGTGGAATCTTTTTAGGATAATATCTAGCCTTTTTATATTTGTTTAAAACCACCGACATATCATTAGTAATATAACGATAATCTAAATCCTTAGCGAGAGAAAAAGCGATAGAGGTCTTTCCAACACCCCCTTTAGTTGACGCAATAGCGATAATAGCCATAAAAAATCCTACATGTAAAATAAGATTTGAGTATAGCAGATTTTAGAAAAAAATGTAAAAATAATGACAAATAATAATCAAAAAACAAAGAGAAGGTTTTTTTGCATTAGCTGTGCTTAAGGTTTTTGCGAAGCGTACTAATAAAATGTGAAGAAAAAATAGAAAAACAAAGAGAAAGTTTTTTTTGCATTAGCTGTGCTTAAGGTTTTTGCGAAGCGTACTAATAAAATGTGAAGAAAAAATAGAAAAACAAAGAGAAAGTTTTTTTTGCATTAGCT
>CAMZLS010000108.1 GCA_947311765.1 uncultured Helicobacteraceae bacterium | reverse complement strand
GGATATCGTCTTGAGAGTTCATGAAAAAAAGGCATTTTGGAAGTTTTTTCTTACCTATTTTGGAAGTGTTGCTCTGCTTATTTTAGCCTCAGGCTATTTTTACTTTCATGAACAAGAGCAGCAGATGATGAAAAGTGAGAATTTTTCACTGATAGATTATGCAAGGCAATTTAAAATCTCTCATGGCAATTATACAGACCCAAATATTACGCACACAATCGTCTCACTGCCAAATAAAAACATCTCCATAGACAACTTACATGTAAAGAGTGGTTATTTTGCAAAATATGTTCCCCATGATTGGAATGGAAGCTATCTCTATATTCAAAAAAGTACACAAAATTATGATAAAAAAATCTCTCTTTTGCGTTTGAAAGTTATCGGCTTTCAACTCTTTTTACTTATCCTCTTTGCTCTGATAAGTTTTATCTTGGCACGCCAAGCCCTACGCCCTATGCAAGATATGATTGCAAAATTAGACAGTTTTGCCAAAGATCTCATTCATGACTTAAATACGCCCGTCACCTCTATCTTGCTCAATATGAAACTCTTAGAAAAAGAGAAAAATTTTAAAGAAAATCGCCCATTACGACGAATTAAAAAAAATACTCAAGAGATCTCTCAACTGCATGAAAATCTTAGTATTCTTCTGCAAGAAGGTACTTTTCAATTACAAAAACAAGATCTTTGCACTATCGTGAATGAAATACTCAACACGCATAAAGCACTTTTTCCAAATCTTCATTTTTATCTTACATGTAAGCCCACTTATGTCTTAATTCATCAAGCTGCCCTGCATCAAATCATCACCTCTTTAATCTCCAATGCCTGCAAATACAACAAAACTAAAGGCAATATCACCGTCACTTTAAAAGACAAAGTACTTCAGATAGAAGACAGCGGCATTGGTATCAAAGAGCCTGAGAAGATATTTGAGCGCAATTTTAGTGAACATCACGACTCAAGTGGCTTGGGGCTAGATATAGTAAAACGACTCTGTGACGCTATGGCGATTAAAATTGATGTAAATTCAACATTAGGCAAGGGAACCACATTTACGCTAACATTGCGATAAAAAAGGAAAAATATGCAAGTTGATAAAGCCTGTGATAATATAAAATGTCTCAAACATGAGGAGTGTGCATGTCATGAAGCCGTCTTATTTGTCCTTCTCTTTGGAGCGATGTCAGTCGCTTCTATCATTATCTCAAAAAGATACTTATGTTCCTGAATTTATAAAAGAAGTAAAAGTGAAACCAAACAGATGAAAAAAACAGTACTCATTACAGGATGCTCTAGTGGCATCGGATACGACACCGCTCACTATCTCCATAAAAACGGCTACAGCGTCTTTGCAACCGCACGAAAAGATGAGGATGTAATACGCTTACAAGACGAAGGACTCAATGCCCATCAACTTGATGTACGAGATAAAGACTCTATAGATAAGGCACTTGAGTGGGTTTTAGCACAAACTGACGGCAAACTCTATGCGCTCTTTAATAACGCAGGTTATGGGCAACCTGGGGCACTTGAAGATTTACCAAGCGAGGCTCTACGAGAGCAGTTTGAGACGAATGTTATCGGCTTACATGTAATGACACAAAAAGTTTTGCCTCTTATGCACGCTCAAGGTTACGGTCGAATTATTCAGCACTCTTCTGTTTTAGGTCTTATCTCTTTGCGTTTTCGTGGGGCGTATAATGCGAGCAAATACGCGGTCGAAGGACTCTGCGACACCTTGCGTCTTGAATTAGATAATACAAATATCTTTGTTATCTCACTCAACACAGGTCCCGTCCGTTCCAAATTTCGTGACAATGCAACAAAAATGTTTTATCGCTATATTGACAGCAGAAAGAGTCGCTTTCAAGACTCCTATGAAAAAGAAGTTTTAGGACGCAAAGAGACAAAAAACAGCAAAGACCCTTTTACAAAAGATTCTGATGTGGTTATAAAGAAAGTTACTTTAGCACTAGAGAAGAAAAATCCTGCACCGCACTACTATATAACAAGCGCGACACAGATTCTTGGGGGATTGAAGCGGATTTTACCAAGTTCTTGCTTGGATAGATTGCTTGTGAAGTTGTAGTTCGTAGATTGCCACGTCGTTTCACTCCTCGCAATGACAGTCATTGCGAACCACGCAAGCCGTCATTGCGAACGAATGTGAAGCAATCTATGTAAACCTATTTTCCAGGAAAACAGACCGCTTTTATACCCGTAGTAAAACTGATAGCAACATTAGACCAAGTTTTTCCTTTGTGAAGATCAAAGCATGAGCTATTGATGGATTTCAAAGCCTTGCTTGCACTAAAATCTAAGATATCTATAAAACCATTTGCTACTAAAGTGCCCTCAAAATAGCTGTAAGTCATAGGAACGTTTTTTGTAACGCTATTCATCGTGATATCTGCATACCAAGTGCCTGTTTTTGACTTCCCTTTTATCTGGCTTCACCTCTGTAATCTTTGCTTTGATAGTCGTAGAGCTCATCTGCTTAAAAAATGATGCCACTAAGGTTACGTCACGTCCAGCATTTTTACTATTGACACTTTTGGTATCAATGCTGATGGTTGAGCCTACAAAAATTTCATGAAAATTGACACCCTTTGGCGCAGTAGCTCTGTAAGCAACCTCATCAAATGTTCCGCTTACTGCGAGTTTTGCAGGAGTTTTATAGGCACTCCAGCCTACTTTTACATCGCCAATCTGTGAAAGTTCACAGTGACCCACCTTTTTTTTCACTCGCATAGGCAAAACCCAATGCTAGAAGTGTTGATAAGAGAATTTTAATCATTACTGTCCTTTAGTTTTGTAAATTATAGTATAACCACTCTTTTGTAAGCTTATGTTATAATATTAAAAAAAGTAAATTATCTTTATGAAAAAATTCTCATTTAAACCAGCATTTGGACTTCAAAACCGCCATCTTCAGACGCTTTTTGCAACTTTTTTCAGAAAACTTCCTCTGATAGATATGGATATTGAGCAATTTGAGCTTGATGATGGTGATTTTATAGAGTGTTTTTGGAATGAAAAGCCAAAGAAAGAAGAGACAAAACCTATAGTCACCCTCTTTCATGGACTTGAGGGCTCTTTTAAGTCTCCCTATATTCAAGGGATGATGAGGGCGCTAAAAGAGGCAGGCTTTAGCGCTGTTATTATGCACTTTAGAGGCTGCTCAGGTAAAAATAACCGTCTGCCTCGCTCTTATCATAGTGGTGAGACAGGTGATGCTAAAGCGTGGTTAGAGCATTTAAAGATACAATATCCTCACGCGCCTCTTTTCGCTGTTGGTTATTCCCTTGGGGGCAATATGCTTCTAAAGCTTGTCTCAGAGTATGGGGACAACTCACCCCTACAAGCTTCTGTTTCAGTCTCTGCGCCTATGCAACTTGATATCTGTGCCACACAGATGAACAAGGGATTTTCTAAAATCTACCAAGCCCACCTTTTAAAACATCTCAACGCCTCACTTTTGCAAAAATACCAAGCCCATCCTATGCAAAAACTACTCTCTTTTAAAAAAGAGAAGGTAAAAAATATCAAAACATTTTGGGAATTTGATGATCTTTACACCGCCCCTATTCACGGTTTCTCTTCTGCTAAAGAGTACTATAAATGCTCAAGTTCCAAGCAATACCTGAAAAATATCAGACAAAAAACGCTTATTATCCACGCCCTTGATGACCCTTTTATGACTCCTGAAGTTATCGCAAAAAAAGAGGAGATTTCTTCAAGTGTAACAATGGAAATTTCTCCTCACGGTGGGCATGTTGGTTTTGTAAGCGGAAGCATTTTTCATCCTCATTATTGGCTTGAGGAACGCATAGTGGATTATTTTATAGAGATACATCAAGATAGCTCTCAAAAACTTTAGCTATCATTCGCATAAAAAAAGCAGATTTTCAATGATAAACACCAAGAGCTACTTTCTTTCTCAACCGCATCAGCCTTTTTTCCTCTTTGGAGTGATTTGGGCTCTTATCAATCTTTTAGTTTTTATGCTCTCTTATAAGGGCATACTTATACTCAATATCGCACCTATAGAGTTTCATGCCTATAGCTTGATATTTGCAGTTTTTACACAGTTTTTTGTGGGCTTTTTGTTTACCACCTTTCCACGGTTTTGCCAAAGTGAAGTGATTTCACAAAGCTTTTATCTAAAAGTTTTTCTTCTTTTGCAGACAGGAACACTCACTTTTCTCTTGGGAGCCCTCTTGCATGTAAACCTTGTCTATCTAGCGGCACTGTTGCTTTTTACAGGCAATGTTCTTATCGTTTACAAGCTTTATAGTATCTATAAAAACGGTTTGATGCCCAAAGATTACGGAGACTCTTTTTGGATTTTGACAGGATTTTTCTTCTCTTTGATAGCACATCTGCTTCTTATCGCTAACTTTATCACCCCTTCGCCTCTGCTTTACACCCTGGGGGTGCAAGAGGGGATATATCTCTATCTTGTTTTTGTCGCTTTTGCGGTGGGGCAGAGAATGGTGCCTTTTTTCTCGCACTCTATGGTGCAAAAACAGAAAAATTTTGCAGGGATAGTTTTTGGCGGTTTTGTTTTGAAAGTTCTCCTTGATATTGCAGGGTTTGTATATGCGGAGATTATCGTAGATATCGCTCTTTCACTCTTCCTACTCAAAGAATTTTTACGCTGGAAACTACCTATCTTTAACTCTCCTTCCATTCTTTGGGTTTTACATCTTGCCCTCTTTTGGCTCCCTGCTGGACTCTTTATCGGAGCACTTGCTAATCTCGCTTCGCAGATAAGTGGTGAGAGTTTTATAGCGATGCAGATTCACCTTGTGCTTATCGGTTTTATCACTACGATTCTTATAGGCTTTGGCACACGTGTCACGATGGGGCACTCTGGACAAGCCCCTCACGCCGATAAGTTAACAACAAATATCTTCTGGGCAGTGCAAGTTTTGGTTATTGTTCGGGCACTCTATTCACTCCAAGCAGGGCTAAATCTCAATCTACCTTGGCTCTTTGATGCTAGCGTTACACTATGGTTGCTTATCTTTGGTGTATGGGCATGGCGATATGGTCCTGTTTTATATTCAGGCAAAAAGATCAGTTAATGTTATGCAAGCCCCTAAGGCTACAAAAAACTCTGTTTTTGAGAAAAAAAGATAAATCACATAAGGAGAAAAAATGAGTTATCCAAAATTTTATGATGAGGTAGAGACTATCACCATGTACGACCCACTTTCAGAGATACTTGGAAGTTTTGATGAGGGAATAGTAAAGTTTCGTTATATTCAAATCGTTAAAGCAGCTGGACACAGTTGCCCCACTGTTGCAGGAGCTTACCTGATGACACTCACTGCTCTCAAGGCTCTCTATCCTGATGGCAAACCTGTTCGTGGACAGATTGATGTCTCTTTCGGTGAGAAGCTAGAAGATGGTGTTGCTGGAGTTATAGGTAATGTTGTAGCACAAATTACAGGTGCAACTGATAAAAGTGGCTTTAAAGGACTCAAGGGAAAATTTGCACGCCACTCTTTGATGCATTTTGATACTGATGTAAAAGCTTCTGCACGTTTTATGAGAACAGATACCAAAAAAGCGGTTGATGTTTTTTATGACCCTAGCAGTGTGGCACCTCATCCAGAGCAGATGCCTCTAATGCAAAAAATTATGCAAGGAGCTGCAACCGCTGAAGAGAAAAAACGCTTTGGAGAACTCTGGCAAATGCGAGTTGAAGATATTTTATGTAATCATAGCAGTGATGAAAAGGTGATTTCAGTTTCATATCTCTAAAGCTCCCCTCTAGGCACAAACTCTAAAACGGTAGCGTTGATGCAAAAGCGTCTTCTTCCATCAGGTCTAGGAAAGACATGGCCTAGGTGGATACCGCTTTTTTTAGCGATAATTTCAACACGTTTCATACCGTAGCTATTGTCCTCTTTTTCAAGGACATTGCCATCAACTGCCTTATAAAAGCTAAGCCAACCTGTTCTCGAGTTAAATCTATCTCTTGTATCAAAGAGGATGTCGCCTGAGAGTTTATCTCTAAAGACGCCATCGGGTGTATCGTGGAAAATTTCATATTGTTTACAAAAGCGTCCATCTGTTCCCTCTTTGAAGGCGACTTTGTAACTCTCTGAATTTTTTCCTAGCTTAAAATTACCAAGCGCCTTGTAAAAAGTTTTACTATCCATAAATCCACGATGAGCGAAAACTTCTTTGGCATCTTCTATAAAAAGTATCGTTGGTGTTGCGAAAAGTTTTGTCTCTATATCGAAGCCTTTTAAGCTACTTGCCACTACCGTTCTTAGTGGAATACTACCCTTGTAAAGAGCACTAATCTCTGCTTCAAATTTTTCACAGTAGGGACAGTATGAGTCAGATTTTATAACGATAATCTCTTTGCCTCCTAGTGGAGTTATCTGCTCTTTTTTTATATCGTCTTTTGTAAATTTTACACCTGTTGCATGGCTTGGGCAGTAACCGTTTGGATTATTTTTGAGATAATCTTGATGATAGGCTTCTGCTTTGTAAAATGTTTTCAAAGGTGCTATCTCGGTAACAATTTTTCCATATCCCTCTTGTGAGAGTAGCGATTGGTATTTTGCTTTTGTTTTGAGGGCGATATTTTTTTGGTTTTCATTTGTCCAGTAGAGAGCACTTCTGTAGTTACTACCTCTATCATTGCCTTGTCGGTTGAGTTGTGTTGGGTCATGGAGTTCCCAAAAAGATTTGATAAGAGTATCTGCACTCACTTTGGAGTTATCAAACCTTACTTTGACGGCTTCTGTATAATTTATAATCTTTGAATTGGGAGCTAAATGTCTGTGATTTAAAACCTCTTTATATGTTGGGTTGGCATAATTACCCCCTACATAACCAGACTCCGCACTGATAACACCATCCATATTTTCAAAATGCTTTTCCACACCCCAAAAACATCCTGCTGCAAATACTATCTCTGCTATCATTCTTTATCCTTCATAAGCATCTATGGCAAGTTTCAAAGTAGCCGTTAACGCATCAACATCAATAGGCTTTTTCAAACAACTATCCATCTTTAATTTTTCTGCTTGATTGACATACTCTTCACTTGGGTTGCCACTCAAACCGATAATAGGAATATCGCTTTGCTTACGAATAAGTGCAGTTGCTTCAAAACCATTCATAATAGGCATCGCAATGTCCATGATAATAGCGTCATAACTGTTTGCTTCAAACATCTCAACTGCCTCTTTGCCATTATTGGCTATCTCTACACTAAAACCTAACTTTTTTAAAAGTGCCGCTGCCATTTTTTGGTTGATAATATGGTCTTCAACCAAGAGTATTGTTAAATTCATGCTATTCCTTCGTTACAATATAGAGTTGTTCATGCTTGAGTCGTTTTAAGATATCCATGACCGTCACAAAATCTTGAAAAACTGCCTCTTTATCACTACTAAGAACAACTGTTTGCTCTTTAGAGACTTTTTGCAAAGCTTCTTCTAAGGCTTTTGGGCTCAACTCCTCTTTTTCCAAAAAAAGTTTCCCCTCTTTTGTTACACTAATGCGTACCTCTTTTTGATCTTTCTTTGTATCGGCAGATTTTGCATCTGGCAATTCAAGAGGGATAAGACCCTGCTTAATAAAAGTCGTCGTCGTTAAAACCATAACCAAAAGCACAAGCATAATATCAATAAACGGGATAACATTTATCTGATCAAATCGTTTACGATTTTTCATTGTCTGCATCAAAGTGGGCTATGATGCGCTCCATTTTACGCAAGGCTATAGTATAAAAAGAGATAGCAGGAATCGCCACTATCAAGCCCAAAGCAGTCGCTTTGAGTGCCAAGGCTAGACCAACCATAATTTTCTTCGCATCAACCGCACCTACATCACCCAAGGTATAAAAGGTAATCATAATCCCCAAAACAGTTCCCAAAAGTCCCACATAAGGAGCATTTGCCCCGATAGCACTAATGGTTGAAAGATTATCACTCAAGTCAAGTTCAAGTAAATCACGACTCTCATAATCATCGAGTCGAATAGACTTATAAAACATCATCCGCTCAATAAAGAGCCATAAGGCTACAATGCTCATCAAGATTAATATCCCCATAACGCCATAATCAAGTGCCTGTTCTGCTTGATTGACCCAGTTTTCTTTCTCCATTAAGCAATTACCTCTTTAAAATCAAGTGAAACAGTCGTTCCCTTATGTTTTTGTGACTTTACATGTAAGCCTATTTTATAACGATCGCAGTAACTTTTTACTAGACCTAAGCCTATGCCAAATCCTGCCATTGTCGTATCATTTTGATAATAACGATCAAAGATATGCAGAAGTTCTACCTCATCCATTCCCTCACCAAAATCTATTATTTCTAGTGTGGTTTTTTTAAGCATAACATTAACGCGGCGTGAATCTGAAGAGTATTTTACTGCATTTTCTATCAGATTATCCATAACTTTTAAAAGTCCCATCTTATCACAAGATATTTCTAAGAACTGAAGCTCTTTTTTAAACTTAAAACCGCCATAAAGTGCGCCAAGAAAGTCTATACGCTCGGCAACAATTTTTGAGAGATCAAATGACTCTACACGCTCTTTATGCATCTGTTTTTGAATAAGATAATCAAGCTCTGCGTAACGCTCTTGAAGCATAGCTGTTGCCATTTCGATGCGCTCTATTCGCTTTATACTTTTTGTATCATTGAGATTTTTTTTTAACATATTTGTATTGGCTGTTATGGTGTTTATAGGAAGATTTAGCTCATGGAGCGTCTCTTTAGTAAAACGCTCTAAATTATTAAAATGCTCTTTTAACGGCTCTAGTGCCAAGGTTGCCATAAGAAAACCCATAAGCCCTGTTAGCAAAAAAGTTATTCCTAAAATTATTATAAAATCATGAAGCGCCAAAACGACAAGAAAATAGTAGAGCCCACTTACCACCATAAAAACCGTCAATACATAATAGACAAGAATTACCAAGGTTAGGTTACGAAACAAATTTATACCCAACTGCACGAATATTTTCGATGCTAAATTCAGGCAGCTCCTTCTTTAATCGATTAACATAAACACGGATTGCTCCATCACTTACGCTCTCATTAGGATTCCATAGTGAGTCTAAAATCATCTCTTTTGTTACGACTTTATCGACATTACTTAAAAAGAGTTTGAGAAGCTGATACTCCTTGACTGCAAGGCGAATTTCTCTCTCTTTATAGCTAACTCGTTTATGTTTATCATCAATGCACAACTCTTTAACACAGAGTTTATCTCTGCCTTTAGTGCGTCGCATTAAGGCATTGATGCGCAAAAGTAACTCATCCATATCAAAGGGCTTTTTCAGATAATCATCCGCCCCATTCTCAAAGGCACGAGAGAGTGCCTCTTTATCGGTATAGGAGGTCAGATAGATAGTAGGAGTAGCATCATTTGCCCTACGAAGTTCGTCTAAAAGTGTCAAACCATCAATAAGTGGCACATTGATATCTAAAAGATACAGATCAAAACGACTTGCATATGTCGTCTCTAGCGCTTCTTCACCATTACGACAATGCGTGACAATACAATCAGACTCTTCTAAAAAATCTTGAAGCGTCTCTCCAAAAAGAAGATCATCTTCAAGGAGCAAGATATTATATGACACTCTCTATCGACCAGCCTATAGTTTCGCCTGCATACATAGGTACAACCTCACCATATTTTTCAGGCACAACAAAAGGGTCTTCCACAAGTCCAACCTCTTTAAACTCTGGGCAAATTCCATAGATATTTTGCGCATTGTCAGAGATAAAAGCTTGTAAATTATCAATCTTGCCGTGTTTATCAAAAAGTTCGCATAAAACCTGCAAGGCGATAGGAGCCGTAAAAACACCTGCCGCGCAGCCACATGCCTCTTTTTTATGCTGAGGATGTGGCGCAGAGTCTGAGCCAAACATCACTTTTGGATGAGCATCAAGAGCCACCTTTAAAAGGGCTTCTCTATCTTCTGGGCGTTTTGCGATAGGCTTGCAAAAGAGGTGCGGTTGCATCATACCACCAGCCACATCATCAAGGGTGATAAGAAGATGATGGAGCGTGATAGTCGCGTAAAGATTTTTATACTTATCAAGCATATCTACTGCTGCTTTTGTAGTGATATGTTCCATAATAATTTTCAAATCAGGAAAATGAGAGGCTAAAAGCTCATAAACACCCATAAAGTCCGCTTCTCTATCCATCACAAAACCATCACTCTCGCCATGCACGCATAGAGGAATCCCTAGTTCACTCATAGCCGTGAGTGTCGGGCGCATCTCTTCAATATCAAATGAGCTCACCCCACCCTCAGAATTTGTCGTAATTCCAGCAGGATAGAGTTTGATAGCTGTTATCTCATCTTGGACATCTGCTAAAAACTTCACATCATAGTTTTGATAAAAAAGTGTCATATATGGCTCAAAATAGTCATCCATCATCAGCTCTGGATCAACCTCTTCAACCTGCCCAAGTGCAGTTGAGATACGCTTTTTATACGCTATCACATCCTCTTTACATGTAAGCGGTGGCACAAGATTTGGCATCACGAGCGCTCCACTAAAAGTGTAAGACGTTAGCGGCGCAACTGTCTCCAACATCACGCCATCGCGCAGGTGTAAGTGCATATCAAGTGGCATCAATAAAGTACATTCTTTCATATCAGTTATCTCCTTAGGAATTGAATTTAAATAACTAAGCATTCTATCTTGTTCTTTTGCTCCTAGTCAAACGATTTTAATCGTCGCGTAGCTAAGGCTATGCTCCTCATAAAATAGTCTGACT
>CAMZLS010000107.1 GCA_947311765.1 uncultured Helicobacteraceae bacterium | reverse complement strand
ATGGTGTCAAGAGGGGGACTTGAACCCCCGACCCCCGGCTTATGAGACCAGTGCTCTAACCAGCTGAGCTACCGTGACACTTATTGAAAGGTCGAAATTATAGTGGCTTAGTTCTTATAGTTTCCTAAAATTTAGAATAATTTTTAATTTTTCCCTAATAATTTCAATATTATAAAAATAAGTCAATAAACTTTAGTCTATTGCACTAAAGATATTGACAGTAAACCGTTTTTTGTGTAATATTCCTAAAAAAATCAGGAGAATTTATTATGAATTTCAAACCACTTGGTGAAAGACTATTAGTAGAGCGTGTTGCAGAGCCAACAACTACCGCGTCAGGGATTATTATTCCTGACAATGCAAAAGAGAAACCTTCGCAAGGTAAGGTTATCGCAATCAGCAGTGAAGTAAAAGATGTTGAAGTGGGTAACACAGTTGTGTTTGGCAAATATTCAGGGTCTGAACTTGTGGTAGATGGGAATGATTATCTTATCTTAGAACTCAAAGACGCCCTTGGCGTGATTTTATAATTAAAGGATTTTATGATGGCAAAAGAAATTTTATTTTCTGATACAGCTAGAAATGGTTTAGCAGTAGGTGTTCAAAAACTTACAGATGCAGTAAAAGTGACAATGGGACCTCGTGGTCGTAATGTGCTTATTCAAAAAAGTTATGGTGGTCCTTCTATCACAAAAGACGGTGTTTCTGTGGCACGCGAAATTGAGCTTAAAGATTCATTAGAAAACATGGGAGCACAGCTTGTAAAAGAGGTAGCTTCAAATACAGCTGATGAGGCTGGAGATGGCACAACAACAGCAACAATTTTAGCAAATGCTATATTTAAAGAGGGTTTAAGAAATATCACTGCGGGCGCAAATCCTGTAGAGGTAAAACGCGGTATGGACAAGGCAACAACTGCAATTTTAGAAAACCTTAAAGGACTTTCACGAAAAGTTGCTGATCAAAAAGAGATTGCACAAGTTGCATCTATCTCTGCAAACTCTGATTCTTCTATTGGTGATATGATTGCTGAGGCTATGGAAAAAGTAGGTCGCGATGGTGTTATCACTGTTGAAGAGGCAAAAGGTATCAATGATGAGCTAGAAGTAGTTGAAGGTATGCAATTTGACCGTGGCTATCTTTCTCCTTACTTCATCACAAATTCTGACAAGATGATTGCTGAAGTTGAGAATCCATTTATTCTTTTATATGATCAAAAAATCTCTAATTTAAAAGACCTTTTACCTGTTTTAGAGCAAGTTCAAAAAACTTCTCGTCCACTTCTTATTATTGCTGAAGATGTTGAAGGTGAAGCAATGGCAACACTCGTTGTCAATAAGCTTCGCGGCGTTTTAAATATCTCTGCTGTAAAAGCACCTGGTTTTGGTGATCGCCGTAAAGCGATGCTTCAAGATATTGCAACACTCACTGGTGGAAATGTTATCTCTGATGAGATAGGGCGCACACTAGAAAGTGCTGAACTTGCAGACCTTGGAGAAGCGAGCCGTGTTATTATTGACAAAGACAATACCGTTATCGTTAATGGTGCTGGTGATAAAGCTAATGTTGAAGCACGTGTAAAAGAGATTAAAACACAGATAGAAGCTACTAGCTCTGAGTATGATAAAGAGAAGCTTCAAGAGCGTCTCGCAAAACTTAGTGGTGGTGTTGCCGTTATTAAAGTTGGTGCTGCTACTGAAACAGAGATGAAAGAGAAAAAAGACCGCGTAGATGATGCACTATCAGCGACAAAAGCTGCTGTTGAAGAGGGAATTGTTATTGGTGGCGGTGCTGCCTTTATTCGCGCATCTGAAAATATTGATCTTGGTGAACTTCCACATGATCAAAAAATAGGATGTGAGATTATTTTACGTGCTATTAAAGCACCCGTAAAACAGATAGCTGAAAATGCTGGATTTGATACAGGTGTAGTTGTTAATGCAATCGAGCAAGCTGAAGATAAAAATATCGGCTTTAACGCTGCAACAGGAGAATATGTTAATATGTTTGAAGCGGGGATTATCGATCCACTTAAAGTAGAACGAGTCGCATTAACAAATGCTACTTCAGTTTCAAGTCTATTATTGACTACCGAAGCAACAATTTATGAAATTCCAGAAGAAAAACCTGCTATGCCAGCTCCAGATATGGGTGGTGGAATGGGTGGAATGCCTCCAATGATGTAAGTCAAATAGAGAAGATTTTAATCTTCTCTATGGATAATCACAATCTTAGCATCTTTTTTTAATGCGTGAATAGTTTCAAATGCCCACTCTTTTACTTTTTTATGTATATACTCATCTTTTACTTGATCCTCAACCATTTCAAGCGTTGTATGTACCTCTGGAATATTATTGATTAAATAATATATTTGATATCCAAATTCAGTTTTAATAGCTTGCGTGTATGTGCCTTTTTCTAAATTTACAACATCTTTTTTTATAACATCATTCAAATCGCTTACTGGGATTTTACCAAGATACCCACCATCAATCGAATCAGGGGATTTTGAGTATTTTTTTGCAATTTCAAAGAATTTATTAAAAGTTATTTTACTTGATTGTAATTCAGAAAATACTTTTTTTGCTTTTTCTTTTGTATCTACAACAATAGCAGAAAGCTCTAACATATGAGGTGTATCATATTTGTATTTTTGATTATCGTAAAGTTTTTGGAGTTCTTTTTTCGTTGGCTTTATGGTTTGCGCTTTTTTATCTACTAAAAAATCAAAAGCAAGTAAACCTTTTTTACTTTGAAGTTGCTCCTCTGTATAGCCTTTGATTTTCTTTTTTTTAAGTAAATCAGTTAATTTTTCTGGTGTATTTTGACTATAACCAACAACATGAGCATAAACCTTTTTGAACTCATCGTTTTTAACAACATCACTATCGAGAGCATATTTGGCAGCCAAATACTTTTCTATAAGTCTGTCAATTACCTTTGCTTGTTGATCTTTTGGTAATTTTTTAAAACTTTTTGGTGCCACCTCATCTGTAATCTCATGACCATTAACTATTGCTAAAATTTCTTGTGCCTCTAGGCTTAATGCAAGTGTACATGCTGCAAAAAATAGTTTCATCTTTATCCTTAAAATTAATATTTTGTAAAAATTTCTTTTCAAAAAAATCTTTAAAAAATAGAAAAAACAAAAGGGCAAATGCCCTTTTGCAAAAGGAAGAATTACTCTTCAATTTTTCCTGATTTTATTCTTGCATCATAGATGTTTTGCAACTCTTTTAAGTCTTGTTGCAATTCAAAAACTCCATGCCAGTGTGCATAATCAGGTCCACCCATCAATGCACCTTGTCTCATACGACGACCTTGATGATGCCATAAATGATACCAAACTCTAAATGCTGGATCGGCCCACTTGTCTTTTTTCAACAATCCTTTTTTAGTAAGATCTACAATCATCGCTTTAGCATCTTTAGCATATGTATTATAAAGTTCTACATGCTTATCAGCCATTGTAAAAAAGCTTTTTGTATGTGTAGTAATGTGACAAACTTTACATACTTGTTCCATCTCTCCACGACCAGCTTTGTGTCCTTTTGGATGTCCTGCAACTGGATTGCCTTTTGTATATTTACCACTTTTTTCATATTCAGTAGCAGCAGTTTCATACCCACCATCTCTAAGTTTTGAAATTGGCGCCCAAATATTCCATTTTAATCTTCTGCTAACATTATGCGTAGTTTTCAATCCACCAACACCACTCATATGGCATGTGGCACATGTAGGTGCTCTATAATCACCTGGTTCCCAAGTGTCAGGAGCAGAATCCCATTTCCAAGTATTTCCCTCAGCATTGAAAATATGTCCATGCATTGAGTTATTGTAAATTTCAATATCCGGATGATCTGGACCTAAGTGACAACTAGCACATGCAGCTGGTTTTCTTGCTTCAACGATACTAAACTTGTGTCCAGAGTGACAAGATTTACAGCTACCTACACCACCATCAGGATAAACATTTCCAATACCATAATTTGGCCATGTCTCTTTTGTTGGTCTTTTATCTTTGTCAAGTTTTATAACTGTACCATGACACTGCATACAACCAGTAGCTTCTGGAGAATTTTTCAATTCAGGGTGGTTTCTTCCCTCAATTTTTTTCATAAGCGCAACCATACTAGCTTTTGATTGAATTTGAATAGCAGCTCGTGCATGTCCACTGTGTGTAAGCTCTTTTGCTTCACTTGGGTGACATTTCGCACAAGTAGTTGGACTTACTAAAGAAGATACATAAATTTTTGTTCCCTTTACCCCTGGACAGTTTTGTGCGGCCATAGGATTATCAGCTTTGAGAGAGTGACAATCAATACAACTTACACCAACGTGCGCATGACGACTCGTTTTCCAATCTTGGATATGTCCTGGCGTTACTTTAGAATGACATTCAACACAACTTTTTCCAGCTTCTGTCATTCCCCGTGTTACTTTCAGTTCAGTGTTTAATTTACCTATATGTTCATTTGCTGAAGCATATATACCTGTGCTAGCCATCAAGATGACAAGACTTACAAATAATTTTTTCATTATTTGACCTCCTTTTTAAAAGTTAAATCAGCTTTCTTTAAATAGTGCCCTAAATTTTTATGACCTACATTTTTATGGCATTCAACACATTTTTTTGTCTTATTTAAAAAATAATCCTTATGTGCTATAAACGCTTTGTGTGATCCCATTGTGGCATCTTGTAAGTTTTCGTGACACTTTAAACATCCGCTATCATATGTAAACTTGTTTCTGTGTTTTCTTTTTTCTTCCCAGTTAATCTTACTTTTATCATAAGTAAGCTCTGCCCATACATCATGCATACCTGTTCTTGATTTCTCAATAAGGTAGCCTGCCAATGTATTGTGAGGAAGATGACATTCAACACATTTCACAACTATACCATGTTCGTTATTTCCACCATGCACATCCATGCTATATGATTGAGCCATAGGCTCCATAGTATGGCATTGTGCACAAAACTCTTTACCTGCAGTTTTTTCTACAATCACCGCTGTTGTATAAGAACCCAAAAGTCCTATTAACGCTCCAATGCATAATACGAAAAAAATAAGTCCTTTGACACCTACTTTTTCATTTTTATCGCTCATAAACACTCCTTTAAGGTATGATACCTTACATAAACTTCTACTTCAGTGACAAGCCTACTATTTTTAAAGTCAAGCCTCCTTTTGATGAAATATTTACTATTCATTTATCATTTTAGCATAGATACACTTTATAAAAAAATTAGAGAGACAAGCAGTCCTCAAAACATTGGGATTGCCGTAGCGTAAGCTAGGAGTTTATTTAATGAGATTAAATTATTACTTGGTGGAGCTGTGGAGAATCGAACTCCAGTCCAAAAATAGGCTACAATTGGTATCTACATGTTTAGAGACATTGTTAAGTTTAATCTGATTTCATACAATGTGCAAAACTACACCAGACGAGTCTCGGGATTCTTTTTACGCTGAGACAGACGTAAAATATATCTGCATGGGGGTTATACTTCGAATCCTACTTATCCAGAGTCCATAGGTGAAGCAGCCCGTCCTCTAAGAGGGGGTAAAACTTAAGCTACTGCTAAAGCTGGGCGATAATTTGTGTTGTTTGCGTTTAAGCAATTGTGAACCGTGTAACGGGAGTGTTCGGCCCGACATGCAACCAAAAGCCACCTACTCCTGTCGAAACCAGGTCAGCCCCATAAAGGTTAGGATGCAATTATAGCGAATTATTCGTTTATTTTGGATTTAATAATGCGTGAAAGTTCTGTACAGTTGTTAATCTTTTGTGTAAGTGTTAGATTGTCTTGAAGGAGTATGTTGATAAAGGCAGACCCAACGATAACACCATCTACACCTTGCGCCTTCTCTTTTGCTGTTTTTTCGTTAACCCCAAAGCCAACATAAACGGGAGTTTGACTATAGGTTTTTATGGAAGTAATGATTTTACTTAAATCTTCAGCCTTGCCAGAGCCTGTAATTCCTGTGTAGGCAACAAGGTAGATAAATTTTTGAGCATCTGAAACGACCTCTTGAATCCGCTCTTTAGTGTCTGTTGGCGCTACAAAGCTTATATTTGCAATACTGTTTTTAGCAAAATCATCACCATATCTTAAAGCCTCTTCATGGGGTAAATCAGGGATAATCATACCGCTTACATGTAAGGATGATGCTGTAGCTAAGAGTGAAGAAAAATCACGTTGATAAAAAGGGTTAAAATATCCCATCCATAAAGTATCAACATTTTGAGCAATCTTTTCAGATACATCTAAAAGGTCTTGAAATTTAAAACCACTCTCTAGCGCATTAAAATTTGCTTTTTCTATGATTGGACCATCTGCAACAGGGTCAGAAAAGGGAACTCCAAGTTCGATAGAGTCAACACCACTCTCACCTAAGGCTAAGGCTAGGTCTGTTGTAAAGTTTAAATCAGGATATCCTGTAGTAATATAGGCTACTAAATGCTTCAAATATGCTCCAAGTCTGGGGATTTTAATAAAGAAAATTTTATTTTTGTTAGCTCATTATCAAGTTTTAAATCATCTTGCCATGTCAAATAAAAATCATTGATTTCTAAAAGCCAATTTACAACTTCTTCATTTGCGGGACCTTTGAAGAGTCGCATCTGTTCTAAAACATCTTCTACAAAGGTGGAAAGTCGTGACATAGGTTCTAGTTGTAAAAAACCTGATGCTGATTTGATATTATGAAAAATTCGGAAAAGTTCATCAACACTACGCATATAACGATCCTCACTTTGAAGATCAATAACGAGGGTTTCCATAACATCAATCATCATGCCATAGTGATCTAAAAACTCATCTATAATTTCAAAATCAAAGTTCTCTTCTAAATTGCGTCTTACGCCCATAAAATAGTTCCCCTTTAAAGTTGAACCTAAACTATGCAATAGAAAACTCAAGAAAGCATCTATCATTGTACTCAAGGCACATTTAAAAAATCATTGACCCACCAATAAGGTGGGCGCAACAATTTTCTAAACATCCCTTAAGCACAAGCATAGATGCTACTTATTGCTTTGTATTGCATAGTTTAGGTTGAATTATAGCAATTTTTTAGTTAAAATCATTTCATAAAACTAATAGGCAGATAATATGACAAAAAAATTAACAATTACAACAATCAAAAAGTTAAAAAATGAGCGCAATATTACGATGATTACAGCCTATGACGCACTTTTTGCTAAATTATTTGAAAATACTGCAGATATTATTCTTGTGGGCGATAGTTTAAATATGAGCTTTGGTGGCAAGAGTGATACCTTAAGTATCACTTTGGAGCAGATGATTTATCATACTCAAGCAGTTTCTCAAGGTGCTCGCGATACTTTTATTATTTGTGATATGCCTTTTGGCTCTTACATTACAAAAGAGCGTGCGCTAGATTCCGCACTCAAAGTCTTTCAAGAGACAAGTGCTGATGCCATTAAAATTGAAGGTGGAGCTGATAAGGCAGAAATTGTTCAATATCTTGTAGATAATGGGATAGCAGTATGTGGGCATATTGGCTTGCTTCCTCAATCAGTACGAGCAGAAGGTGGCTATAAGGTAAAAGGCAAGGATGAAGAGAGTTCTGCTAGTTTGATTGAAGATGCTCTAGCCATTGAAAAAGCAGGGGCTTTTTGTATCGTAGTTGAAGGCGTAAAAGCTCCTGTGGCAACACAGATTGCGCAGAGTGTTTCAGTTCCAGTTGTTGGTATAGGTGCAGGAAATGGAGTCGATGGGCAAGTTCTTGTTTTTTCAGATATGCTAGGATTTTTTGAAGACTTTACTCCAAAATTTGTGAAAAAATATCTCGACGGTGCAGCTTTAGTGAGAAATGCAGTACGAAATTACAAAAAAGAGGTAGAATCTGGTGAATTTCCTGACGAGATACACACTTATTAAGAGCCTTAATGCTATATTGCGCTTATCATATTAAAGAGAGATAATGGAAGAACGCATAGTTGAAATTGAAAAATTTGATAATGATGAAACTACAGAAGTCTCTCTACGTCCTGATGGCTGGAATGATTATATTGGACAGCCTCAGCTGAAAAAAAATCTCAGCGTTTTTATACAAGCATGTAAAAAACGTGGTGACTCTTTAGATCATGTTCTTTTTTATGGACCGCCTGGCTTAGGAAAAACAACACTAGCACTTATTATCGCCAACGAAATGGATTCAAATATCAAAGTAACTGCAGCACCAATGATAGAAAAAAGTGGTGATTTAGCAGCCTTGCTCACAAACTTAGAAGAGGGCGACATCCTTTTTATAGATGAGATACACCGTCTCTCTCCTGCAGTTGAAGAGATTTTATACTCTTCAATGGAAGATTTTCGTCTTGATATTATTATCGGAAGTGGTCCTGCTGCGCAAACAGTGAAGATTGATCTGCCACGCTTTACGCTGATAGGGGCAACAACACGCGCAGGAATGTTGTCAAATCCCTTAAGAGACCGTTTTGGGATGAGTTTTAGAATGCAGTTTTATAGCTCTGAAGAACTTGCTTTAATTATCTCAAAAGCAGCGCAGAAGTTGAGTAAGCCGATAGAAGAAAAGGCCTCTTTTGAAATTGCAAGACGCTCTCGTGGAACCCCTCGTATTGCACTAAGACTATTGCGTCGTGTACGCGATTTTGCTGATGTAGCAGATGAATTATCTATCTTACATGTAAGGTGTAAATTTGCCTTGAATGAACTCGGCATTAATGCACACGGTTTTGATGAGATGGATATTCGCTTACTAGAACTTCTGATCTCTGCCAAAGGAAGAGCTATTGGTCTGAGTACACTCGCTGCGGCTTTGAGCGAAGATGAGGGTACGGTTGAAGATGTTCTTGAACCGTATCTTCTCGCAAATGGATATCTTGAGCGTACCGCTCGTGGGCGTATCGCTACACATAAAACCTACGATATTTTAGGTTACACAAACCCAAATCAAAATCAAAGTCTGTTTGAATGAAATCACAACACTTTTTACTTGCCCTTTTTGTCGTTGCTCTTTTTGGAATATATATTCTTTATAAACCTTTTTTGCTTACTATCACTATCGCTGCTCTTTTGGCTGTTTCTACCTCTAATATTCAAAAATTCTTTCTTAATGCAACTGGTTCTCATTTTCTTGCAGCATCACTTTCAACTATTTTACTTGCGCTATTATTCTTTTTTCCTTTGGGTTATTTTTTAGCAGCAATTACTTTAAGGCTTAACCATATCGATTTGGATAATTTAGATATTATTTATAACCAGATTTTGGTGTGGATTTCAAGTATTCCTGCTGAATTTGATTTTATAAAAAATTATCTTAACGATTTAGTAAGTGAATCAACTATACGAAGTTCTGCTGCAAAGGCAGTTACAGCAGCCGCAACTTTTGGAAAATATAGTGCTACTTTTATTAAAAATGCTTTTCTCATTATCATCTTTTATTTTTTCGCACAGTATCATGGTCGCCATATTTTTGGATTTTTTAAAGAAGCTATAAACCTTAACCATCAAGATACTAATCAACTAAGCTATGAACTCTCTTCTGTTATGAGCGTAGTTTTTTACTCTATTCTTGTTACGGCGATGTTTGAAGGTGCTCTTTTTGGTATTGCAATCTCATATTTTGGATACAATGGCCTACTCTTTGGGATAATGTATGGTTTTTCTTCGCTCTTGCCTGTCATAGGGGGTATCTTGATGTGGCTCCCTTTTGTGGTCTATGAACTAGCCCTTGGAAATACTATGAATGCTATTTATATCGTAGCATATTCAATTATTGTTATCTCAATTATCGCTGATACTTTCATAAAGCCACTGATTATCAAATGGATTAACAATAAGTTTGTCAAGGCAACAACAAAAATGAATGAGTTATTAATCTTCTTTGCTATAATCGCTGGGCTTGCTACTTTTGGATTCTGGGGAATGATTTTAGGACCTGCAATTACTGCTTTTTTCTTAGCGATTTTGAAACTTGTAGAGCGTCAAACGGGTGGTTTGTCCTCTTCAACACGATTAAGACACTAATAATTGTTATACTTTTGAAATTAAAAGGATATTTATGCAAATAAAATTACTAATCAGCTCACTAACATTTTTGCTTATTTTAAGTGGGTGTGGAAAGATTGAGGATGAAGAACTTGCGGGAACTGCGCAGGTAAGTTATGATAATTATACTCCTGCGAGCAATAATCAATGTGCTACCGATTTACAAAATAGCGCAGGCTGTTTTGGAAATGAGCCTTTCTTTGCTGAAAATCAAGTAGATAAAGGCTATTGGGCTCTTTATAAAAAAAGTGATAACTATAAAAGATATTACAATGTTTACTATAAAAGTTATCAGTTCAGAAGTGATGGTTCTGTAAAAAAACGTTTTGAAAGTGAAGGGATGTATCGCATTGATGGAACACTTTGGGGTGTTAATGACAAAGCAGATACGCTTAGTCTTGATAATGGTGAGTCCTTTGTTTTAACAGGTCGCCGTTACAGTGGTTCGGATTGTTACGATGTTACGCATAATGATGCAACTTATAAAATGTGTTCTGAAGCTAGCGTTGATGAGACGAAGCAAAATAGTGCAGGATATTTTGGTGAAAATATCAATTTTGGAAATTATAATTTTGGGGATATTAGAGTTGCTGGGGAGTGGAGTATCGGTGAGGCTAAAGTCACTTTATATTCTGAGGGAAATACATCCAATGGCGGAGAGTGGGGAGTAAGCAGTGATGCTAAAGTCATCACTATTGATTCTATCTCCTATATCGCTAATCGCTATCCTGATAATGGCTGTATAGATACTTATACGCTTGTATTTAATACAAAACAAGAAAATGTAAGGCTTTGTAAACTCTAATCTTTCTCTCTAGCATCAGCTAAAGTTAAACAAAAGAGCACCTCTTTACCCTTTACATGTAAGGCATTAACCGCTTGGGTTAATGTGAGTCCTGTGGTAATGATGTCATCGACTAAGATCACATACTCTTCTTTAAAACCCTTACATGTAAACTCCCTAGGATGCATCAGTCTATACTCATAATTTTTCCCTGAATAGCTCTCTTTGTTTTGTGCTTTGAGTATATTTATTCTAGGTTTAATACTCTTACATGTAAGACTTTGATTGAGAATTGCAGTGTGTGAGTATCCATGCCTTACATGGTCATCAATCGCAATAGAGCAGACTCCCTCTTCAAATTCAAAGTTGTCAGCAAATTTTTTAAAAGCTCTGTGGGCTAATATTTTATAGATATAAAAACCTACATCTGTATGTTTGCTAAGTAGGAGTGATTCTATATGGCCATATTTGTAAAAGGAGTAAACAGGCAGAGAGTGTAAAATTTTTCGAGTGCTAAGTTTTGGAGTGAGAAGCTTTTTTTGGCAGGAGTCGCAGATATGTGAAAGTGAAAATTTTTCACATATCAAGCAGCGCATTAGTCCATCTTAAGAACAGACATAAATGCCTCTTGAGGCAGTTGCACTTTTCCTATAGATTTCATACGTTTTTTCCCTGCTTTTTGTTTTTCAAGGAGCTTGCGTTTACGCGTGATATCACCACCGTAACATTTAGCGGTAACATTTTTACCCATAGATTTTACAGTCTCTCTGGCGATAATTTGTGAGCCAAGAGAGGCTTGAACGGCTACTTCAAAGAGTTGGCGAGGGATCTGCTCTTTCATATTTTTCACTAAAACACGACCACGAGCTAGTGCTTGTGTACGAGGAACTACAATACTTAAGGCATCTACTGCTTCGCCAGCGACTTTTATATCTAGCTTTACAAGGTCGCCTACTTTAAAATCAATTGGGTCATAATCAAAAGAGGCATAGCCTTTAGAGATAGATTTTAAAGTATCATAAAAATCCATAACTATCTCATTCATAGGTATCTCATACTCAAGCATAACTCTATCTTCATTAAGATATGTCATCTTCGTTTGCGTCCCTCTTTTGCTGATTAAAAGCGTTATGATATTTCCAAGATATTCACTCGGAGTGATGACAGTTGCTCTTACATAAGGCTCTTCTATTCTCTCGATTTTTTGGATTTCAGGAAGTTGTGAGGGGTTTTGAACTTCAACCATCTCTCCATTTGTAAGGTAAACTTCATAAACAACCGAAGGCGCTGAAGCGATAAGGTCGAGATTGAACTCACGCTCTAGTCGCTCTTTAACAACTTCCATATGAAGCATTCCTAAAAAACCGACACGAAAACCAAAGCCAAGCGCTACGGAACTTTCAGGCTCAAAAGAGAGAGAGCTATCATTAAGCTTGAGTTTATTGAGCGCGTCTCTTAAATCTTCAAATTTATCCGTGTCTATAGGATAGATACCAGCAAATACAAAAGGTTTTGCAGGCTCATACGTGCCTACTGGCTCACTAGCGGGATTTTTTGCATCCGTGATAGTATCTCCAACACTTACAACACTTACCTCTTTGAGTCCAAGAACAACAATCCCAATTTCACCACAATCTATAGTTTTAGTTTTGATTTTTTTCATAGGATGCGGATACATCAAGTCAAGAATTTGATGCTCTTCGCCATTACTCATAAGCTTAATATTTTGCCCAACGCTAACATGACCATCAAAGACACGAATGAGAGCTAGTGCTCCTAAATACTGATCAAACCAAGAGTCATAGATGATAGCTTTTGTTGTCTCTTGTGGATTACCAACAGGTGGGGGAACCCTATCGACTATAGCATCTACGAGTTCACGAATGCCAACGCCAGTTTTTGCACTCACCAAACAAGCATCCGTAGCGTCTATACCTATAGAAGTCTCTATCTCCTCTGCTACCTTGTCTGGGTCTGCTGCTGGGAGGTCGATCTTATTGATGACTGGGATAAGTTCTAAGTCATTGTCCATTGCAAGATAAACATTGGCAATAGTCTGAGCCTCAACCCCTTGCGCGGCATCCACAATAAGAAGCGCGCCATCAGAAGAGGCGAGAGATTTGCTCACCTCATAAGAGAAATCAACATGACCTGGAGTATCAATAAGATTAAGAATATAGTGCTCACCATCTTTGATATAATCAAGACGAACGCTCTGTGCTTTGATTGTGATACCACGCTCTTGTTCTATATCCATAGTATCCATCATTTGCGTAGTCATTTCACGCTCAGTGACTGATCCACACTCTTGGATTATACGGTCAGCTAAGGTGCTTTTTCCATGGTCTATATGAGCAATAATAGAGAAGTTACGAATATTTTTCAATAGTTGTTCCCTTTAATATTTAAGCAAAAAGTGAATTAACACTCTCATTATGATACACACGACGAATAACTTCAGCAAAAAGAGGTGCTACGCTTAATACTTTGATGGATTTATGTTGCTTACATGTAAGGGTGTTTGTAGTGATAAGTTCATCTAAATCTCCCTTATCAAGGTTCTCATACGCTTTCCCACTAAGAACAGGGTGTGTCGCACAAGCCATAACTGATGTTGCACCATTTGCCTTAAGAGCAGCCGCTGCTTTTACCATAGTCCCAGCAGTATCAACCATATCATCAATCATTATGACATCTTTACCTTCAACATCACCGATAATATTCATCACTTCTGATTCATTAGCTTTTTCACGACGCTTATCAACGATAACCATCTCTAAGCCTAAGTTTTTAGCGAAGTAACGCGCTCTTGCAACACCCCCGATATCTGGTGAGGCGATAACAGGATTTGCAAAGTTTTTAGTTTTAATATAATCTTGAAACGCAATAGCACCATAAAGATTATCAACAGGAATATCAAAGAAACCTTGTATCTGCCCCGCATGCAGATCCATAGTAATCACACGATCAATACCTGCCGTCTCATACATATCAGCCACAAGTCGCGCTGTGATAGGAACACGAGGGGCTGCTTTTCTATCTTGACGCGCATACCCGTAATAAGGAACAACAGCCGTAATAGAACTAGCAGATGAGCGACGAAGCGCATCAGTCATAATAAGAAGTTCCATCAAATTATCATTTGAAGGTGCCCCCGTTGATTGGACTATAAATACATCGCGACCACGTACACTTTCAGAGATTTGAACACTAATTTCGCCATCACTAAACTTTTTTATCTCAGCTTTAGAGAGAGGGACATCTAAATTTTGACACACTTCTTGTGCAAATTCTTTACTAGCCGTACCAGAAAAAACTTTATAACCGCGCATGATATTTCCTATATGTTTTAAGTGCTCAAGCATAATAAATGTCATATTACAACGCCTTAGAAAAGGTTTAATTTCAAGGCAAACTTCTAAGGTGAAGCCGTAGCTTCATCGACTGAAGTTTAACGCAGAAAGTGAGCCTTTTCTAAGGCGCCCTTCGGGTGAGACAAGAGAGCACAATCTGCTTCGTTATAACTTTTTGACGTACAATAAGTACGCCTGCAAAGTTATGCCTCACATCTTATGCTCTCTTGTCTCATTGAAATATGACATTTATT
>CAMZLS010000106.1 GCA_947311765.1 uncultured Helicobacteraceae bacterium | reverse complement strand
GTAGCACCCTTTTGAACTCATTCCATATTTTTTTATAAAATAGGGTGTTTCTCTACCACTAGCCACTATGATTTTAATAATATCTTTCTTATCATTCTCTTCTAAAATAACTTCAAATAGACCTAAACAGGATGGAGATATATTATGCTTGAGCTTATCTTTTATCTTTAATTGAATCTCATCTGCATTTGATACTCCCAATACGCTACCAGTATCACTAATACCTATATAAATAATTCCACCCTCTCTATGGTTCAAAAAAGCCACAACCTCTTTTTCAAAAGTATCGGTTAATTTTAATTTGTACTCTATGCGATTAGATTCACTCATTATAAAACTTCCCAATAACCACGAGTTCCACCTACTCTTGCTAGTCTATTTTTTTCTTTTAAAATCTCCAAATGCTTTAGCACTGCTGATTGATTTATCTCTAAAATATCAGATATTTTCTTTCTGCTTATTTTTGGATTTTCTTTAATGAGATTTAGTATATCTCTTTGCCTATCTGTTAAATCTATTTGACCACCTATTTGACCACCTATTTGACCACCTTTGTAAAAAGTCACTCTAGTAAAATTATCCATAAATTTAAAACTATCTTTCTGATAAGCTTTTATGATTCTAGGTATTCCTGAGCCTAACTGCTCAACGAGTGCTAAATCTTTAAATATTCTCATAATCTCTTTGTTTTTAGGATGGGATATGCCCTCAAAAAAGTCATCCTCACTTATGCCAATAGGCAAACTTCCTGCGGATGTTATCTCTAATCTATCTTTAAAAATTTCAAATTTTGGGGGAATTTCATTGCTATAGTCATTATGAATGATGGCATTGATGACAGCTTCTCTCAGTGCTACCTTATCCCATAAATAGGTTTGAATTCTCTCTTTATCTGTAATCTTTGTAAAAGTTGTATTTTCAACTTCTAGTTTGTCGAGCACTGCTTTGGAAGCTTTTATCAAGGAACAGTATCCATATTCGTTACTCTGTGTTAAATCAACTCTATCTATCCCATTGTATTTTGCAACTTTTATTGAGATATTGTTTTCATCTGCCATAAGATACGCAATGTAATTATAGGCTTTGTCTTTGTTTAAAAGTTCTAAACTTTTAGCAAAATTATTATTTAACTTTAAGCCTCTTGTACTGTAGTATATTTTTAACTGCTCAAAGGTCAAATCTAATCGAGGTGACTCTATTTTCGATAGTGAGTTTCTAACTCTCTTAGCAAACATCTCTTCTATCATTTTGTTGTTCATTGGCTCGCTAGCACTACCCAATCGAATAAAGCAACCCTTTTCGCTCATCCCTCTTTTTTTAATAAAATAAGGCTTTTCACTGCCACTAGCAATAACTATTTTGATAATATCTTGACTATCTACATTTTCTACCAATACATCAAAAAGTCCCATAATTGAAGAGGAGATATTATTTTTTAACCGACCTTTGATGCTCAGTTGTAGTCCATCTAAATTTTCAAGTGGCAATACTCTACCATTGTCATCGATACCAATATAGATAATACCACCATCTTTTGAATTTAAAAAGGCAACAACCTCTTTTTCAAGAGTGTCATTTAATTTTGATTTGAATTCAATTTTACTGTTTTCTATCACGCTTATACCAATCCCATTTTACTAAACTCTTTTCTAGCAAATTTTCCAAAAATGTAAGTTTTTGCTCTTGGCCAATATCAGTTGTTTTCACTGCTACATCTTCCAATATCAAGCGCCAAACTCTCCTGAAGCGCCTCATACTCTCTCTTTTTGATAGCGATATACTTCTCGGTCAAGGCAATTTTATTTTTGAGTCCATTAAAGGTTAGGATATATCTGTAAGCTTTTTTATTAGAAGATTTTGTGAAATTTTCAGCTTTGACGAAGCCTTTTTCTAGGAGTGCTTTGATAACATAGTTTACTTTTCCAACGCTAAAGCCTACTTTGTCGGCTAACTCTTTTTGCGAGGTGCTCGTTTCAAGGTTTTGCATTACATGTAAGTAGTCTATCTGGTCTGTGTTTATCTGTGTCAAAGCTTTCTATCCTTTGTTCATTCAATGATTGAATTGTATCTGAAAAAGGTAAATAAGCTTTATCTTTGCTCTCTAACTCTCAAAAATACAGGAAATCGTGGCTTGCCTTTTGATGTTAAGCCGTAGTATTTAAAGGTGATGATAGTTCCCAAACTAGGAGGTCTGTTGCGTAGAGAATCACTCAAACCACTGCCAATATTGATCACTTGTAGATCATCCATACGGCAAGAGAGCGAACCTACTAAGCCCTCGTATTTTCCCTGCCCTTTGTTGTAGCCGATAACTTCACACTCCGCATCAAGATAGCTTTTGATTTTAAGTGCATTTTTTGTGCGTCCTGTATAATAGGGCAGACTTCCATCACGCACGACAACACCTTCGCCACCAAGACTCTCTATTTTATGCTGAAATCTTTTGAGTTGCTCTTTTGAATCTATCTGTATCTGCTTGATAACTCTGATAAAAGGGCTTTTTGTATAGTTTTGGATTTTTTTGAGTCGTGTTGTAAGGTTCCCATCGTTATGAGGGACTTCAAAGATATTGTAGGTGAGTTTTCTCCAAGCTTTGTGTGGCTTCTTTTTATTGACAATAGAGACAATATTTGCAAAATCACCTCGCTTGCTCCACAGCTCTCCATCAAGCGCAAAATGTGGAAAATCTTTTATAAAAAACTCTGGAGCAGCAAAGATATTTCCAGAGCGTGAGATGAGATGCTTTCCATCCCAATAGGCTCGAATACCATCAAGTTTTTCACTCATATACCAAGAGCTGATATTGTCATCTTCGTGATAAGCTTTTAGCAAAAAGAGTTCAGGTTTTTGCGCATAGAGAAAAAGGCTAAACAGTGTTAGTAAAAATAGAGTTCTCATAATGTAAGAGTAATACCGTTTTTATCGATACACTCCTGATATTCACTCGCCATTGAGCGTAAGATATTATTTCCATACTCTATATCGCTTCCGGTTAATAAACCATCAAAAATAATACGCCCCTTAAATGGAAAAAGTAAAATATTTCCATAAAATGGATAGCTAGGAATGATGGATGCCAAAGCATCATAAAGACCATAAACAAGATAGACACAACTCTTCTTAGTATCCCAAACAAAAACTTCTGATCCTTGGTGTGCTTGCATAACAATACCCTGAAGATAGACAAAGTCTTTCCATGAGTGAAAGATCTCTTGCTCTTCTTTGCTGAGTGTAAAAAACTCTTTTTGCAAAAAACGCTCTATTAACTCTCTGTTTTCAACAAGATGATCACGTATTTTAATGATTTCACCACTCTGCATCAGAGAGTCAGCACAGGCAAAAGAGCCATCATGTTGTGGTGTAAATACATTTTTCATACTCTGTTTATCATGCTTTTTAGCGTAGTCGTTTTGAACAAAAGTCATCAGCTTATTGTAAAGTGTATAGTACTGGGCTACTTCATCTCTTTTGAGCTTTGGCTTAGCAAGTACCTTTTGTGCTTTTAGCGTGGAGAGTGGAAATTCCTGCGCTTTTCGGCAACATTTTTTATATTTTTTTCCGCTACCACAAGGGCAGGGATCGTTTCTTTGCGCATCGCTGTAGTCTATCGCATCTTCATCTTCCCCGATATGATACGTCTCCGTAATAAGACCCTCTTGCTCTGGCATATACTCTCTATTTATCTCTCGAAATGTAGTACTGAGTGTTATGGAGCCCTCTGTCATGTAGCGCAGATAATTATAAGGAGTGCTGAACAATTCCTTAAGCTTTTTATGCTGTGATTTATCTTCAAGCATAAAGCGCAAAATCAGAAAATTAACAAATTCATCTGTAAACGCTTCTTCATGAAATCTCTCTTGCAAAAGATCTCTTAGTTTACGCGTATCGGTCTCAGTGATAGAGTGTGCATTTAAAAAGACCATCGCAGGAGAAGCTATGGCAGGAATAATGTTTTTTGAGAGAGCTTCCCCATCAAAGCTTTTACCTATATCGTACTCCACAAGATTGTAGAGATTATTGCAGAGGTGATAGCTACTTTTACCCTCTTGAATTTCATCAAGTTTTGCGACAATGGCGTTATGAAAATCCATAAAAATTTGAAGATCTTTCTCTATATCAGGACTTCCCTGCAAGAGTTTAAGAAGGTTTTCAAGAGGGTTTTTTTGCCTCTATAGCTACAAGATTTGACAAAAGCTCAAAAAATATCTCAAAGCTAGCCGTGCTACTGTTTGTGAGTTTATATACAGTTTTATCTAGCTCTTTAAAAAGCTTGGCATTGAGTTTTTTTTCTGTTTTCATTAAATTATCTCCTTAAGATTTTTATTTTCTTCTTTATAGCGTGAGCCATCATGCTTGCATGTAGCAATCCCCTTAGCATCAAATTTCAAGGTGTTGCCTGCCTTGCTTACCCATCCTATCTGTTTAGCAGGAACACCAACCATGAGTGCATAGGGTTTCACATCACTGTTTACCACCGCGCCTGAGCCTATCATCGCATACTTGCCGATAGTGACACCGCAGATGATAGTGGCATTGGCTCCGATAGAACAGCCTTTTTTAAGTAGAGTTTTTTTAAACTCATCACGACGAACAATAAAAGCACGGGGGTTGATAACATTGGTAAAGACCATGGAGGGACCTAAAAAAACATCATCCTCAATCTCTACACCCTCATAGATCGAGACATTGTTTTGTACTTTAACGCCGTTGCCGACATTTACATTTGGCCCAACGACGCAGTTTTGCCCAAAAGAGCAATTTTCACCTATTTTAGAGCCAGAGAGGATATGAGAAAAATGCCATATTTTTGTATCTTTTCCAATATTGACACTCTTATCAATGATACTGCTTTCATGAATAAAACTTGCTTTGTTATCCTTATTTTTGTATAATAGTTCTGTTGATTCCCTTCGGGGCTCCCTCTGGCAACAGAGGGTTAAACGTTTCGCTGTTGTCTCTTGCAATTGCGCAAAGATATCTTTTGGAACTACTCCTTTTTTGTACTTTATTCGCTTTGTATCAAATGATTTTATCTGTACTAAAATAGCCGTACTGCTTATGCTTTCACTCTTGGAAACAAAAGAGATATCCATAAAAAAATCACCATCTCTCTCTTGAGATGTTAGAGGTATGCCTAGAAAAAGTGTTTTATTGAAAACTTTCATGACAACAACAGGCCGTAAAAACTCTTCACCCTTGCCGTTTTGTTCATAGCCAACATTGATTCCCATACGAATAAAAACGACATCTCTCTCTTTTATGCCCAGGCGTTTTTGCTCACTGTCGATATGTTTCTTTTTCTCATTCCACACATCAAAGGGTTTCATTAGCGAACCTTTGTACAAAAAGGATGATACTCACCTTGAAGTCCAAGCGCATCCATCTTTCTAATCTGTGAAACAGACTCAATAGAGCCATACGCCTCATCAAGCCCAAAACCATTGCCTTGCAAAATCTCCTCATAAGAGCGCGTATGCAGGTCTGTAAATCCACCACTAAACTCTATCTCTTCGCCATTAACGGTGATGCTTCTGTAGGTTCTTTGACCGCTTGCTTTAATCTCTTGGGGAATATACTCATAATTGACCGATAAAAACCAGCGGACATTGGCATTTTTGAGTATGAATGTTCCTGCATTGGCAAAAGGGGTTTTAAGATTAACGCGGTTGTCTTGAATATCGCCAAAAATCCATGTGAGCATATCAAAGAAGTGTACACCGATATTTGAAGCGATACCGCCAGATTTTGCCTCATCACCTTTCCAGCTGACAAAGTACCATTTGCCTCGGCTTGTAAGATAGGTGAGGTCTATCTCGTATATCTTATCAGGGTTGAGAGCCAGCTCTTTTTGCACTTTTTCTTTAAGAGCGATTAGCGAGGGGTGCAGGCGTAGTTGTAAGATGTTATATACTTTTTTGCCTGTCTCTTTCTCTATGATTTTAAGCTGGTCGATATTGTGAGGATTGAGAACAAGCGGTTTTTCACAGATGGCATCTGCGCCACTTTTGAGAGCAAAGCGGATATGCGAATCATGCAGATAGTTCGGTGAAGCGATAGCCATATACTCTATGCGTTGGTGTGCCTCTCTATGCCACTTATCGACAAATCTGTCAAAGCGTTCAAACTCTGTAAAAAAGCTCGCTTCGGGGAAGTGGCTGTCTATGATACCGACACTGTCATTTTTATCCATAGCCGCAACAAGATTGTTCCCTGTCTCTTTGATCGCTTTCATATGGCGTGGAGCGATATATCCAGCCGCACCGATAAGGGCAAAATTTTTCATTATAATCTCCATGTAGGATTCTTTACAATCCCTTTAATATCTATGATGATAGGTTCAGATGTGCTTACATGTAAGTAATCATCTTGGCTAAGTTTTTGAAACTGCTTATGAGCAACTGCCACTACAATAGCATCATATTTGTGCTCTTTTTCAAAAGGATTCTCTATGATACCGTGCTTGTAGTGGGTCTTTGGCTCATTAGGATCAACCCACGGATCATACACAGCAACGCGACATCCGTACTCTTTAAGCTCTTCGATAATATCTACAACCTTAGTATTGCGCATATCGGGGCAATCCTCTTTAAAAGTGACCCCAAGAACCAAGATGTTGGCATCTTTTATCTTCTTATCATGGCGTATCATCTCTTTGATAGTGCGCTCAGCGATAAATTTCCCCATGCCATTATTGATTTGGCGTGCACCTAAGATGAGGTTTGGCTTATAGCCTAGCTCTTCTGCTTTAAAAGTGAGATAGTAGGGATCAACGCCGATGCAGTGCCCGCCAACAAGACCAGGTTTGAGTTTGATAAAGTTCCACTTTGTCGCTGCTGCTTCTATCACCTCGTTTGTGTCGATATTCATTGTGTCAAAAATCAAAGAGAGCTCATTAATCAGCGCGATATTGACATCTCTTTGGGTGTTCTCTATTACCTTGGAAGCCTCTGCTACTTTTATGCTTGAGGCGAGATGTGTCCCTGCGGTGATGATGCTTTTATAGAGTGCATCAACTTTTTGTGCAACCTCTGGGGTTGAGCCTGAGGTGACTTTTAAAATCTTTGTTACGGTGTGCTCTTTGTCACCTGGATTAATTCTCTCGGGTGAGTAGCCACAGAAGAAGTCTCTGTTAAATTCCAAGCCAGAGGCTTTTTCAAGCTCAGGCATACAGACCTCTTCAGTGACTCCAGGATAGACAGTAGATTCATAGATAACAATAGCGCCTTTTTTCAGTATCGCACCTACGGCTTGAGAAGATTTGATAAGCGGTGTCAAATCGGGACGGTTGCTTATATCTATAGGTGTTGGCACGGTGATGATAAAGACATCTGCCTCTTGAATCACTCCAATATCATTCGTATAAACAATGCTCTTTTGTACCTCTTGAAGCTCTTGTTCGTTTAACTCTAAGGTACGGTCATAGTTTGCCTGTAGCTCTTTGATACGCTCAGGGTTGATATCAAACCCAAAGACTTTATACTTTTTTGCAAATGCTGCAGCGAGAGGGAGTCCCACATAACCTAGGCCGATAATGGCTAATTTTAAATTTTTCATGCAAGAATTTTATCTAAATCTTGGTTTAGATAAAATTGCACTATGCGCCATATACAAAATAGAGAGTTTTATCAATCATCTTTAAAGAAACACGGAGTCGATGTTCGTGCCTTGCATTGGAACAGCCTTGCGTCTCAAGAGTTACGATTTGAGGTTTTACTTGGTCTCATTGGGGAGCCTATTGAAACCTTTAGTATTGCAGATGCGGGGTGCGGTTTTGGTGATTTATACACTTTTATGAAGCAAAAACCGCGCTCTTATGTGGGGCTTGAAGTTATGCCACAGATGGTTCAAGAGGCTCGTAAACGCACGGGTTGTAGAGTCTTACATGTAAACATCTTAAAAGATACACTTCCTAAGGCAGATTATTACATATGTAGCGGAGCGATGAATATTTTAAG
>CAMZLS010000105.1 GCA_947311765.1 uncultured Helicobacteraceae bacterium | reverse complement strand
TAAACGCATCTTCATAACAGCAACCAATACTGATATTGGTAAGACACATGCTACAAAACTACTCCTAAAAAAATATGCACAGATGGGTTTTCGTGTGGGTGTGTTTAAACCTATTGAAACAGGTGTCATTACTGAGCCAATAGATGGGAGAGAGTTACTCACTCTTACACAAAAACTTAATCCAGAATTTCAAGCCTTACATGTAAACGATATTGTGCCTACCCAGTTTACTTTGCCTGCTGCGCCTTATATCGCAAACAGAGCAAATAGTATTGATAAAGAGATACTTTTACGCGCATTATTAAGATTAGAAAAACTTTGTGATATTATTATTATTGAAGGTGCTGGTGGGCTTTATGTTCCTATTGACAAAGAGAGCATGATGATTGATTTAATCTCCTATTTTAAAGCGAAAACACTATTGATAACACACTGTAATTTAGGGTGCATAAACGATACTCTTTTAAGTCTAAAAGCATTGGAAAATGAAAACATCTCTTATGAGTGGGCCTTCAACTGTAGGAATGATTATAGCAGTTTTGATACTGTTTCTAAACCATACTTTAAAGATAGATTTCAAGAAATTTTTTCTATCAATGATGATATATCTAAACTTGCAGAAAAACTGCTAAATTAGTTATACTACAAGAGCATAAAAGGAGTTTTATAATGCGTCACCTTATTCGAACTGATGACTTTAGTATAGAAGAGATCAATGAACTTTTTCAAGATGCCGAGCGTTTTAGTGATGGACGCTTTGAGCGTATTTTGCAAGATAAGATTATTATTACGCTTTTTTTTGAAAATTCTACAAGAACAAAAAGTTCATTTGAAATTGCTGCAAAACGCTTAGGTGCTGAAGTTATTCACCTTGATGTTACAAAAAGTTCAACAAAAAAAGGTGAAACGCTCACTGATACTGCCGCAAACCTTGAAGCGATGGGTCCTAATGCAATAATAATCCGTCATCAAAATGCTGGTGTTCCAAAAATTTTATCCCAACATGCAAATGCTGCAATTATCAACGCAGGAGATGGCGCACATGCACATCCTACACAAGCTCTACTCGATCTATTTACAATGCACCAACATTTTGATAACTTAAAAGATAAACGAATAGCCATTGTAGGCGATATAAAAAATTCAAGAGTTGCCAATAGTAATATAGAGCTCTTAACACGCTACGGACTGGATGTTACACTTGTTGCACCGCCACAGTTTATGCCAAAAACGACCTTAAAAACTACAGATTCACTCACTTCTATTATAGATAAGGTAGATATTATTATGAGTTTACGAACACAAACAGAACGTCACTCCTACCCAATATATGCCTCTTTAAAAGATTATGCAAGTGATTTTTGTATCACAAAAGAGCTTTTAGGAGATAGAGATATATTGATAATGCACCCAGGTCCTGTTCATCGTAATGTAGATATTGATGATGCGCTTCTTGATGACCCACGTTCAAAAGTGCTCAACCAAGTCAAAAACGGCGTTTTAATTCGCATGGCTGTTTTAAAGAAACTTATTGGCAATGTTTGAAGCCATAACGGAGTATGCATCAGCTAAGATTCCTTTTTTATTCTTTACAAATTTTCAAGGCAATAAGCTTAGTATTTTTAAATTAGACGAATTAGAAAAAAATGGCATAGAATACTCCATCAAAAAAGCAAAAAAAAATCATCCGCACATTAGATTAAAAAAGAATCCTATTAGTTTTAAAGAGTATAAAGTCAAATTTGATAAATTTATTATACAAATTAAAAAAGGCAATACCTATTTAGGTAATTTAACACAGCCAACACCTATAGAATGCGATCTGAATTTAAAAGAGATTTTCGATATTGCAAATGCAGATTATAAGTTACATGTAAAAGATAAATTTGTCTGTTTCTCCCCAGAACCTTTTATTACAATACAAGACAATATTATTAAAACATATCCAATGAAGGGGACAATTGATGCCTCCTTAGTAGATGCTAGAACTCTTATATTAGAAAATGAAAAAGAGATGGCAGAGCATATAATGATTGTTGATTTGTTGAGAAATGATTTGAGCATAGTTGCCAAAGAGGTAAGAGTTGATAAATTTAGATTTACTCAAAAAATCAAAGCTGGTGAAAAAGAACTCTTACATGTAAGCTCGGAGATTAGTGGAAAATTAGAAGCAGATTGGCAAAATAATCTAGGTGATATAATCAAAAAGCTCATTCCAGCTGGTAGTATAAGTGGCACACCTAAAAAAAGTACAGTAAAAATTTTAGAAGATATTGAAGGCTATAAAAGAGATTATTTCAGTGGTGTATTTGGAGTCTTTGATGGTGAAAATCTACAAACATCGGTAATGATACGATTCATAGAAAGCAGAAGTGGTAAATTAGTTTATAAGAGCGGTGGTGGCATTACCTTAGATAGTGATGCAAAATCTGAGTATCAAGAGATGCTAGACAAGATATACATTCCATAAATAAATGAAGAAATAAGTAAAAATAAAAGAATTATAGTTAAAGTCAAAAAAAGAAAAAGCAAGATAAAAAACCCAAAAGAACTATGCGGCGACCTACATTCCCACACCTGAAAGGTGCAGTATTATCAGCGATGGAGGGCTTAGCTTCTGGGTTCGGAATGGAGCC
>CAMZLS010000104.1 GCA_947311765.1 uncultured Helicobacteraceae bacterium | reverse complement strand
ATTCAAAAAACACTCAAGGCATACGTTAAAAAAACGGATAACAACTTAGACCTGATTTTTGTTGATATGATGGAAGAGCCACTCTCTTTGGCGATAGTTCTTTTTGGGGTATGGTTTGCCTTTGATATTTTAACACTCGCTGATGGCTTTAGAAAGTTTGTAGATAGTATCTTCTATTTTGCTATTCTTTTTAATATTGCTTGGTTTACAACGCGATTTTTTGATGCTGTGGTGGAAAAATATATCGTCCCTCATGTCAAAGAATCTGAGACAGATTTAGATGATGTACTGCTTCCTATCATCCGTAAAATGATAAAAATCACCATCTGGGCAATGATGCTGATAATTGGTATAGATAATGCAGGCTATGATGTGACAACCATGGTTACAGGCTTAGGCTTAGGCGGTCTTGTTTTTGCGCTTGCTGCTAAAGATGCTGTTTCTAATCTCTTTGGTGGCTTTGTTATCTTTAGCGATAAACCTTTTAGCTTGAATGAGCGTATCATTATAGATGGTTTTGAAGGCTATGTTCGAGAGATAGGCTTACGAAGCACTCGCCTAGAGATGCTCAACGGCAGACAAGTCACCGTTCCAAACTCCGCCGTTACGGACAACTCAGTCTTAAATGTTTCTCGTGAGCGTGGACGACGTATGAAGAGCTACCTCGGATTAACTTACGATACTAGCGTAGAAGATATGCAAAAAGCAAAAGATATCTTAGTAGAGATTGTTAATAAGCAAGAAGGAGCTACTGATGTAGCGACCGCCTTTGACTCTTTTGGAGACTTCTCTTTAAACATACTGTTTATCTACTGGATAGAAAAAGGTGCACCTATCGTTGGCACTCAAGATGCTATCAATATGGCTGTACTACGAGAATTTAACAAAGCAGGCCTTAATTTTGCGTTTCCTACTCAGAGTATTATTTTAGAGAAATAGAGTTAAAAATACGAAGTGTAGCTTTTTTATGCCCTTGTTCTTTAAATGATTTGATCTTGTAACCATATCGTCATCAAAAAATAATATCATCCCTGCACAATTTTAAAGGATGAGTAAATGAAACTTAAAGCAACATGTGCAATAGCTTTAGCAGCTATACTATTAGTAGGATGTTCAGATGATGAGGCTGTGGCAAAAAAAGAGCCATTAAATTTAAGGATAGTGGAGACAACTGATCTACATGGGGCTATATTTCCTTACGATTTTATAAATGATACTAGCAAAACCTACAAGGGTGACCCAATCCCCTCTTTAGCTAATATATCTAGCTATGTAAAAATGCAGAGAAAAATTGAAAGTGAGGACAGCTTATTTAAACTAGTTTTGCTTGATAACGGAGACAGACTTCAAGGCCAGCCTGTTGTTAATGTTTATAACAACAAAGATTTAACAACCACTACACATATATTTACTGATGTAATGAACTATATGGGTTTTGATGCCACTACAGCAGGGAATCACGATGTAGAACCTGGACACAAAGTCTATGATAATATGGTAAAAAAAGCAAATTATCCTTGGTTGGCAGCCAATATCGTTAAGACAGGAACTGATGATACTTATTTTAAACCATACAAAATTATTGAACAAAATGGAGTGAAAATAGCTATATTGGGTCTTACGACTCCAGGCGTACCCTCTTGGCTACCTCAAGAACTTTGGTCAGATATGGAGTATCAAGATATGGTGGAATCTGCTAAAAAATGGGTTAAGGAAATCAAAGAAAAAGAAAAGCCAGATGTGCTCATAGGATTATTGCATGCTGGATGGGATTATACCTATGGTGGATATGATAAAAATTCACCAATGAATCCAAATGCCATTCAACTTGTTATAGAGCAAGTGCCAGACTTTGATGTAGTGTTTTATGGTCATGATCACCAGCAGGCAATACACGAGATAAATGGTGTTAAAGCACTTAACGCAGCTTCTTATGCTAAATCTTTTGCTGTTGTTGATATGAATATCACATGGAATGATGATAAGATAGATAAAAAAATAACTGCTTATCAGCTAGACTCTAGCAAATATCCTGTTGATGATGATTTTATGCAGAAATTTTCTCAGGCTGAAGAGAAAACTAAAGAGTTTGTCCAACAAAGAGTTGGTTTATTTACTGAAACGATAAACTCAATGGATGCAGCTTTTAAGGACGCAGCTTTTAATGACATTATTCACGAGCTAGAGTTTGATGTAGCAAAAAATCAACTCGGACTTGAAGCAGATATGACCATAGCTGCACCATTGCAATATAATGTAACGATAGATGTAGGTGATGTGAAGTATGCTGATATGTGGAAACTGTATAAGTATGATAATACATTTTATGTCATGCGTCTTAAAGGTAGCGAGATAAAAAAATACCTAGAGTACAATTATGAAAAGTGGATGAATCTCATGAAGGACGAAAATGATCATCTAATTAATTTTGTTAAAAATGAAAGCGGAATTATAAGCATTGATAAGAAAGGGTGTGCTCAGACTACAACAAGATACTACAACTATGACTCAATAGCTGGTATAACATATACAGTAGATGTAAGCAAAGAGTCTGGAAACAGAATAAGCATCACTGGAATAGATAAAAATCTTGATGGAGAACCTGATATCGGTGTATCTTTTGATATGGATAAAGAGTACAAAGTGGGTATAAATTCATACAGAGCTGGAGGTGGCGGAGGTCACATGATGGCCGCTACTGGATTAAGTAAAGATGATTTACCAGATGCTAGAGTAATAACAAAAACCGAAACTGGTCTTAGAGATTATTTATTACAATGGATTAAAGATAAAGGAAGTGTAACGCCTAGAGCTTTTAACAACTGGAAAGTAATTCCTGAAGATTGGGCAGCTAAAGGCGAGCTGAAATCTAGAACACTTTATACTTGTGGTGCACACTAATTCCACTCGCTCCTAACGCTCTTGCGTTGGAACGAGATATAAAAAATTTTGTTTTTTATCATGCTTTGTTATGAAGAGTTAAAAAATGCTCATAACTCTCTTCTATAGAGAGTGTCTTTAATTTTTTTCTAGCATTTAAACTTAATATATTTAACTTTTCTCGGTCTCTATAAAGCTTTAAAACGCTCTCTTTCCACTGTAATACATCTAAATTTTCATGAATAATGCAATACTTTTCATCAATAAAATCTTTTTGTCCTCCAAGATTTGAAACTATAGCTGGAGTCCCGCTAGCCAATGCTTCTAGGATAGTTTGTCCTAATGTCTCAGTTACTGACATGCTCACAAAAGCATCACTCATAGCATACAGATAAGAAAGCTCATCTCCCTGTTTTTTCCCAAAATAGTATAAGTTTTCCACACCTCCCAATTGCTTACTACACTCTCCACTTCCAACTACTATAAAATTTATATCTATATCTTCAGAAGTATTTAACTCCTTAAAAAGTTCTAAAATAAGATGAAAATTTTTCTCTTTTGTTAATCTTCCAACATAGAGAAGATTAAATTCACTTTTAGGTAAAGCAAAATCTTTTTTATTAAACCTGTTTTTAAAAATAGGATTAAACCTATTTATATCTGTCCCATATTTCAAAACTCTCAATTTTTTCCTATCTATGCCTATCTCATTCACTAGAATATCTTCATAAACCCTACTTCTTAGAAGCACTAGGTCAAACTCCTTGTAAAACCACTTCATATAAGACTTAGCTAAACTTTTCATAAATTCAAATGGCAAATTCCTATAAACATACTCAGGAAAATCTGTATGATAAGTCCCAACAAGTGCTAAATTATACTTTTTTGCCAATTTTTTTGCATAAATCCCTATACTGCCTGGTGTGGATATGTGAATTATGCTTGGCTTTAAGCTTAGAATTTCTCGTTTTAATTCAAAAAAATTAGGGATTACAAAATCCAAATCATTATAAAAAGGCATAGGAAATCTTAAGATTGGCTTTATGTTGTGTATGTTTTTTAGCTCTAAGTGTGAGAATATTTTTTGTGTTGAAGTGAAAATATGAAGCTCATCATCTTTAGCATTGGATTGTTTTGCCATATCCTGCAAAAATCTCGAAACTCCATTTGCGTCAAAAAGTGTATCACTAAAAAGAGCTATTTTCACAAAAATCTCCTCAAAATATTGAGAAGATTTTATCTAATATTTATTACGATTATAACACAATCGCCACTTCAGCATAAGAAAAGGGCTAAAATAAGGGGAAGGAAAAAGAGTTGAGTTCAACACGATATAATATTACACTCTTACCGTCATTGCGAGCGAAGCGTGGCAATCCTATCAGACCCTTGCATGTAAGAGGAAGGCTTGAGTGATAAGCAATTAACTATCACTATGAAAAATATCTCTTGTGTATATCTTCTCTAGCACATCTTCTAAATCTTGGGAAATTCTATTTGCAACTATAACATCTGATATTTTTTTAAACTCATCTAAATCTTTTATAACCTTAGAATTGAAAAATTCATCTTCTTTAAATACTGGTTCATAAATAACAACCTCAATGCCCTTCGCTTTGATGCGTTTCATAATACCTTGAATTGCAGAAGCTCTAAAATTATCCGATCCTGCTTTCATAACAAGCCTATAAATACCTACAACTTGTGGATTTCTCTTTAAAATACTCTTAGCAATAAAATCTTTTCTTGTTGTATTTGACTCTACAATAGCGCCTATGAGGCTATTTGGTACGTCTTTGTAGTTTGCGCGCAACTGCTTCGTGTCTTTTGGTAAGCAGTAGCCTCCGTAGCCAAAAGATGGGTTGTTGTAATGTGTTCCTATCCTAGGATCAAGTCCAACGCCATCTATAATCTGTTTACTATCTAGCCCATGCGAAGCTGCATAGGAGTCTAGCTCATTGAAGTATGAAACACGCATAGCTAGATAGGTATTTGAGAAAAGTTTGACGGCTTCTGCTTCTGTCGAATTTGTAAAAAGAGTATCTATGTTTTCTTTGATAGCGCCTTGTGCTAAAAGATTTGCAAAAGTTTCTGCACGCTGTGATCTTTCACCTACGATAATTCTTGATGGGTAGAGATTGTCATAAAGAGCTTTGCCTTCACGTAAAAACTCAGGTGAAAAAATGACATTTTGTGTACCGAGCCTTTTGCTCACCTCTTTTGTAAAGCCTACAGGAACGGTTGATTTTATAATCATAGTTGCTTCGGGATTAATACTCATCACATCTTTTATCACCAATTCTACTAAGGAGGTGTTAAAATAATTTGTCTCAGGATCATAATCCGTAGGTGTTGCGATGATAACAAAACTAGCATCTTTATAAGCCTCATACTTATCTAATGTTGCTTTAAAGTTGAGATCTTTGTTGGTTAGATAGTCTTCTAATTCTGCATCTTCTATGGGGGATTTTTTTTGATTGAGCATTGCTACTTTTTCTGGTATGATATCTAAGGCTACAACTTCATTATTTTGTGATAAAAGGATACCGTTTGAGAGTCCTACATATCCTGTTCCTGCTATGGCTATTTTCATTTATCTGCCTTTTTCCCACTCTAGGGCTGTTTTGCAGATGAGCTCCAAATCTTCATATTTTGGTCTCCAAGATGTCTTTTTGAGTATCTTTTCGTTAGTAGAGATAAGCTGAGCAGGATCTCCTGCGCGTCGTTCTTGAATATCTGCTGTAAAATTAACACCACTAACAAGACGCATAGTATCTATCACCTCTTTAACGCTATATCCTTTGCCATATCCAACATTAAAAGTATCACTCTCGTTCGTTTTTAAATAATCCAAAACAGCAATATGTGCACTTGCTAAATCATCAACATGAATATAATCGCGAATACATGTTCCATCTTCGGTTGCATAATCATCACCAAAGATATACATTTTTTCGCGTTTACCTAAGGCTGTTTCTGAGGCAATTTTAATAAGATGTGTCGCATTAAGTGTGTTTTGCCCAATTAAGCCATCAACATTACCTCCAGCAACATTAAAATAACGCAAGGCGATATATCTAAAATTTGGGTACGCAACAGCAGTATCTTTTAAAATCTTTTCGGAGAAAAGCTTTGATTGACCATAAGGGTTGATGGGGCTTGTTGGATAATCCTCTGCTATTCCAGCTAGGGTGTCTTCGATAGGGGGTTCTCCATAAACCGCAGCAGTTGAACTAAATACAAACTTATTGACATTATATTCGGTACATAATTTTATAAGATTTGCTGTATTTGCTGTATTGTTTAGGTAGTACTTAAGTGGATTTTCTACTGACTCAGGGACAATTAAACTTGCCGCAAAATGAATCACTGCTTCAAAATGGCTTCTAGTGATAATAGCTTCAATAGTCTCATAATCTGATAGGTTCGCATTTATGAAAGTTATTGAGTTTTTGCTATAAGTTTGCAGCGTATCAATAGTCGCCTCAAAGCCTGTACGCAAATCATCAATTATCGTAATATTGTAATCTTTTGAATCAATAAGTTGCTTTACAACATGAGAACCTATATAACCAGCTGCGCCTGTCACTAAAATATTAATCTTACCCATGCGGTACCTCGAACTTTTTCTTGAATTATATCTTCTTTTAGCTCAATTTTAGGCTCTTATACTAAAATACAAAAAAAATCACTAAAGATATTATTATGATTCAAGAAGCCTATTACTTAATGCAAAAGACTTTACTTCTGCGCTTAAACTTTACGAAGCCTTAGCTGCTTCTAGAAATACTGATGCACAAGCTTCTTTGGCTTTGGTATGAGGAGGCTGCAAAATGTGGATATATCGAAGCTTTTAATAATTTCGGGGTACTTTATAAAGAGGGGCATGGGGTAGGGCAAGATTTTGAGCGTGCTTTTATCTGTTTTGAGCGTGCTTCAAATGGCAGTCTCAGCATAGGGAATTACAACCTAGGCTTGATGTACGACCAAGGTCTTTGTGCCGAAAAGCGGCTTATGGTGGGCATGAAAAAGCAAAAGCTATTATTCAAGGTTTACAAGATTATAAAATTGTTTTTTAAAGGATTCTTATGTTTACAGGTCTGATTCGTGAAATGGCAACGGTTGAAAGTTATAACAATAACACTCTAGCCTTACAAGCAAAATATAAACCTCGACTTGGTGACTCTATTGCAATAAATGGCACTTGCTTAAGCGTAACTTCTGTGCAAAATGATGGCTTTAGTGTCGAACTCTCTCCTGAAACAGAAAAATATATTGCCCTTGAAAAGCTGCGTGGCTCTGTTCATATCGAACCTGCAATGATGATGGGTGATAGATTTGAGGGGCATATCGTTCAAGGGCATATAGATACTATCGGCACGATAAAAAGCATCAAAAACAAGGGTAATAGTTTTGATTTTTTCATTAGCATAGAGCCTCAGTTTATCCGCTATATTGTCCCCAAAGGTTCCATCACCATAGATGGAGTAAGCCTCACTGTCAATGATGTCACCAAAGACTCTTTTCGACTTACAATCATCCCCATCACTATGAAAGAGACACTTTTTGGTAGCTATAAAAAAGGAACGAGAGTAAATATAGAGACAGATATGTTCGCCCGTTATATAGAGCATCTTTTAGCACATCGTCAAGATAGTCCACTCTCTTGGGATGATGTTGATAGGATAAGCGCTAACTTTTAAGCAGCCTTGTGTTCGTCAAAGAATTGCATTAATTTTTTCGCCTTAAGTGGTTTAGCCAAAAAATATCCTTGAGCAGAATCTACTCGTAGCCTTCTACTCTCTTGTAGGTGTGAATCCAATTCAATTCCCTCTGCTGTCACAGAGAGATTCATCGCATGTCCAAGGGCAATCATCGCTAAGACTAAGTTTTTTTGCTTTTCATCACCAATATCATTTATCAAAGTTCTATCTATTTTAATACTATCGATAGGAAGCCTACTCATATACCCCATAGAAGAGAATCCTTTTCCAAATTCATCTATAGCTAACATAACCCCTATCTTTTTCAGTTCATTTAAAATAGGAATCAAAGTATCTGAATCCTTAATCAATAGAGATTCTGAAATCTCAAACTCTATCAGATTTGCTGAAATATCATGGCGTAAAATAGCATTTGCAACATTAGATATAAAGTCTATATCTTTAAGTTGTGCTTTTGAGACATTTATAGATATTCGAGTAGGAGTTTCTTCTTGCTCATAAAGTTTCACTTGCTTGCAAACTTCATCGATAACCCAGTTTCCAATTCTTACAATCATTCCAGTTTTTTCTGCATGTGCTATAAAGCTAGCAGCGCTTAGCAAGGTATTTTCATCTTGCTTCCAATGAATCAAGGCTTCAGCCTCTTGTACTTCAGAATGTTTAAAATTGATTTTTGGCTGGTATAGAAGTACAAATTCATCATCTTGTAAAGCTTTTTCAAGTTTGCTATGCATCTTTAAATTCTCTTGCACGCGCTCATTTAACTCATCTGTAAAAAATTGAAAGTTATTTTTACCTTCTGTCTTGGCTTGATACATTGCTATATCGGCTCTATTGAAGAGTGTCTTTTGATCCGTTCCATTAAATGGATATACGCTAATTCCTATACTAAAACTGACTTTTATTTGATGCTTTTCTATATTTATATAATTTTCAAATTCTTTGACAATACGCTGTGCCATAAAAAGTATCTTTTCCGTCTCTTGAACATTATCAACAAGAAGAATAAACTCATCACCACCTAAGCGCCCAGCAGCATCATTTTCTCTGATAATTTTTTGCAAGCGCCGAGAGACTTCCATAAGAACTAAGTCTCCTGCATGGTGTCCTAGCGTGTCATTTATAATTTTAAAATTATCCAAATCCAAATACATAATGGCAAATTTCGTCTCGTTATTTCGATGTTTTTTTATTAAGCCATCCACAAAATCATCAACACCACGCCGATTTAAAAGAGAAGTGAGTGAGTCAGTAGCGAGAATTTTTTGTAGTTTTGAGCTATCTGGTTGATAATAATTTTGTTTTACAAATAAAACGATAAATGTAACACTTATTACAAGTGCAAAGATATATAGAAAGCCAGACGGAGAGATTGGAGTATTGTCTATTACATAAAAAGCTGTAATTACTAAGGTTAGTGCTAAAATAGAAGTACTTACTATACAGTTATTTTTCATTAAAAGATGCTTTATAGAGATTCATGGCCGTATTGTATCTTAAAAATATATCTAAACTATATCACGCAATGATTTTACCTCGCTATTACACAAAATTTTATGCTCCATATCTATTAAAGGGAAATTTAGTAACACCTTGGAAGCTAGAGTAGCATCTCTATAGCCCTCTCCCGAATTTACATAGATATGAAAACCATTTTCATACAGAGCCAAACGAGTTTTTAGCGCCATAGAGTAAGTCGTTACAATCCCATCATCTTTTATCACTCTCGCAATATCTGCAAAATACTCTTTTGTCCATAACATTGGATTTACAGAGGGCGAGAAAGCATCTTGATAGACAATATCAAAACGCTCCGTACACTCAGCTAAATATTCCCTCGCATCACCCACAATAACCCTTACATGTAAGCCTTTATCTTTATACTCATGAGTTTCACTAATAGCCTCTATAATATGTAAAAAAGGTGAAAATACCTCGGGATATTGAAACTCTTTGAGCGAAGCGATAAGTGTAGAATCGAGTTCAGGAGAGATAATCTTCACCCTCTTTTCGATAGCATTTTTTTGAAGATAATAGAGCGTTGCCAAGGTATTAAATCCCAAACCAAAGCAGATATCCAAGATACTTATCTCTTGCTTATGACTTACATGCGAGAGTGCTGGAATAACATGTTTATGCAGTGATTCATTGAGCGCGCCATCACGAGTTGAGTGATAATGTTCCCCGTATTCGCTACTATACGCAGTAAACGAGCCATCTTCACTT
>CAMZLS010000103.1 GCA_947311765.1 uncultured Helicobacteraceae bacterium | reverse complement strand
GGTTATCGTGACTATGATGCTGAAACTGGGAAGTGGACTGCTAAGGATCCTATTGGGTTTCAAGGTGGGGATAGTAATTTGTATGGGTATGTTTTGGGGGATCCTGTTGGGTTTACAGATCCGTTAGGATTATTTCATATAAGTAGTGAACCATTTATTCAGGTTATAATTAATGGACCAATTAATTCTTTATATGGTGGATTTTATGCAAATATTGCTTGGAAAGCTACCGATACACTATTCCCATTACAAAATCCTACTCATGGAAATCCAAATGCCTTTCGCCATTGTTATTGGAGCTGTTTAATGACAAATGAAATAGGTATGGATTCTTCACTTAGTATTGGTGCAGTACATGAAGTATGTGGAGATAATAATGATATTGATATGTGGAATAACTGGCAAGGAGCAAATATGCAAACAGGTAATTGTGCTCAAAGTTGTATCAATAAATTGAATAATGGAAATTTAAAATGAGTATAAATATACTAAATTTATTTAAAGTTTTTTTCTCAGGAGTGGTTTTAATTATTTTATGGGTGTTTGTTGCTAGTTCCGCAGGGGTCAGAATTGACATCATAAATAATACAAGTGTCCCACTAAATAATATCTATATCAGTATGGAAAATCAAAAAGTAGAGATAGAACATATTGGTAAAAACAATACTGATTCAATAGTTTTTAATAGTAATAATGAGGTTGAATATTTTAATTTACAATATCAAGACAATGATCTACATAATATTAATTTGAACTCATATATTGAGATTAATGCTGCTATGAAAATAACAATTCAAATTTCAGAAAATGGAAAAGTAGAGGTTATTAATTTTCAAAATCTTTTATTAAGTATTAAACCAATTGAAGTATTTAAAAACTACTGGTATCGTTTCTAAATTTATTTTTCTTAATTTTACATCCATTTCAAACTCTACTTTTTAGTTTTATGTAAGCAATTTTTATTCCATTTGTTTGTGTAGAGAGGTATGATTATAGCAGTTCATAAAGCAAGAAATAGTGATAAAAGCACACTAACAGAGGCTCAAATCAAAAAGTTTACACTCAATTACGAAAAAATCATAAAAAGTGCCAATAAATACTATCCACCTCCTGATGTTAAAACCAAAAATTAACATCTAAATTAACCTGAGTTTCACTTGATTTTAAACTCATTGCTAGAGACTTAAATGGGTCATTTATATCATAAGTTTCCAAATCTTGCCATTTCCAATATTTGGAAGCTATACCCCTGCGATTGAATATCCTCGTGCTTGTTGTATCTCTTATTTTTTACATCTCAAAAGTGGAGATTCATTCAGATTCATTCACAGGGGTGCAACTTCCTTTCTAAGATTTATACGTAAAAGGTTGGTAGATTGTTGCGCTTCGCTCGCAATGACGGAAAGGACATAACAAACGAAGGCTTAAAAGCTAGGCGCTCCAAAGTCTAGCCCTCCGCCACCAAACATATTAGGATCCATATGCCCTAAAACACCACTTTTTGAACGTAACATCACGATATCTTGTTTGGGAGCGATACCTTGAGGGCAGACAGGGACACACTCATTGCAGAGTGTACAGTCCCAGATGCCATCTTTTTGAATAGCGTTTATCTTATCTGCTACATCTTGCTCACGAACATCGCTAACATATCGCCAAGAGCGTGTAAGTGCAAAAGGGCCTATAAAGTTTTCATTGACAGCATAGACAGGACAGGCGCTATAACAAGCTCCACACAAGATGCAATCACTCTGTAATTCATTGAGTTTTTCATCTGTTTGTGAGACTTTGATGTTTTCACTATTTGTACTAGAAAAAGCTTGCGCTTGAGTGTTACATGCAAGGGCTCTGTCCATATCCACTACTAAGTCTCTGATAAGAGGTAGATTACGCAAAGGCTCAACAGTATCGCCATCTTGAGGTTTGTGTGCACAAGCTAAGACCTCTACACCATTGACTCTTACCGCACAAGAACCACAAACAGAGGAACGACAATCCGAAGCAAAGCTTAAACTTGCATCTTGAGCTGTTTTAATCTTCTCTAAAAGTGCCAAAAGTGTCTCAGAACCTGACTCTAATTCATAAGTAACACTCTCATCTGCACGTTTTACATGTAAGTGCATAAGCTCTCTCCTTCTTTGTATGTGATAGTATGTTTTTGAAAAAGTATATCATCTCTATCTGGAGCATCTGAGCGAAAATGCGCCCCACGACTTTCTCGACGATGAAGCGCAGAGATTAAGACAGCTTCTGCGAGTGTAAGCATATTTGAAAACTCTAAAAACTCGATAAGATTTGTGTTATAGATTTTTGATTTGTCTGTGGCACTCATCTGTGGAAGCTGCTCTTGTAAAGCGTATAACTCATCTAGTGCCGCTTGAAGATCTTTTTCATTGCGTTTTATGCCAACATTTTTATAAAAAAGTTCTCCTAAAGCGGCACGTTTTGTATAAAAATCTATCTCACTTGAGCGCTCTCTTAGCTCTTGTATAAATTTTTTATCACGCGCTAATTGCTCATCTGTCTTACATGTAAGGCTACTACCTTGCGCATATCGACTGGCATTTTCACCTGCTTGTTTCCCAAAAACTATCAGCTCAAGCAAAGAGTTACCCCCTAAACGGTTTGCCCCGTGAACATTGTGATTGGCACATTCACCCACGCCAAACAGACCCTTCACATCCGTTTGCGAGTTGTTATCCACCGCAATGCCACCCATAGTATAGTGGGCTACAGGCTTGATGGGAATAAGCTCTTTGACAGGGTCAATATCTTCATACAACTTCACAAGTTTTCGCTCTTGTGGCAACTCTTCATCTATAAAGGCTTCACCTAAATGGCGAATATCCAAAAAGACTTCACCGCCACCATGCTCAATCTCCTCTAAAATTGCCTGTGATAATTTATCACGAGGCGCTAACTCATCGGTAAAACGCTCCCCATCTTTGTTGAGTAGATGCCCACCTGCGCCACGGGCACTTTCAGAGATTAAAATCGAAGAGTTTTTCAAAGCGGTAGGGTGAAACTGCACAAACTCCATATCACTTAGCTTCACACCAGCACGCAAGGCAGCAGCAAGGCCATCTCCTGTTGAGCCTGTTGCGTTTGTGGAATATTTAGTGTAAAGTCTACTATAACCGCCCGTTGCCAAAACAACACTCTTAGATTTAAAAAGTTCTACTTCTCCTGTTTTGATATTTAAAACAGTGACGCCCCCTACGCAATTTTCTTCTGTAATAAGGCTGAGTAGGTAGCGTTCATTATAAAAAGTGATCCCCTCTTTGTTGCACTGATCATAGAGAGTATGCAAAATCTTCAAACCTGTATAATCCTGCGCATAGCAAGCACGCGCATGAGTCGCCCCACCTAAACGCCGTTGGGCTATCTCACCCTCTTGTGTTCGACTAAATGGCACACCGATACGATCAAGCCACTCAACCGCCTCTACGCCCTCGCGACACAGCGCCTCTATCGCCTCCTTAGAAGCGAGTCCCTGTGAAGATTTGAGGGTATCTTCTATATGAATCTCGACACTATCTATATCAGCATGAGAAAGAGCAGCATTAATACCCCCTTGTGCCATACAGGTCTGTGCACGGGCAGGATAGGACTTAGAAACAACTGCAACATTTGCACCCGAAGCCTTTGCGTGAAGTGCTGCTACAAGCCCTGCACCTCCTGATCCAATGATTAAAACATCAAGCATTTATAAACCCTTACATGTAAGTAATCCCGGATTATAGCTTAGTATCTATTTGAGCTAAATTATGAGGTGAGAAACTTGGGTACTATCTCTTTTGTTCTTTTTACTAATAATAAATTGAATTTTAGGTACGAAAGTTGAGTAAATAAATAAAATTTAAGCATAAATTTAGCTTTTACTCTATCTTTTTCTTTTTAAATATGCTAATATTGCGCTAATAAAAAGTTACGCTTATATAATCAAGAAAGAGTCTTACAAGAATGAAATCAATTGGTTACCTCGTATTAATAAACAATGCTTATCCTGAAACTATCGCTTTTGATAAAGATGTATCAATAGAAATTGCTGAACGCTTCAACCCTAAAGCAGCTAAATATATCACACGTACATATACAGAACGTAGATCTGCTTCTGAACTTGCAAAAATGCTTGCTTTTGATAATTGTGAAACTCGTGAAGAAGTTCTTATGAGAGTAAGAGAAGAACTGAACGAATTTTGGAAAAATAAAAATTTAATTTAGTTCAAGCTGAGATATATTTTATATCTAGCTTCCTTTTCCCTCATTTATTTCGAAAGTAATTTTTTAGTGTGAAGTTGTCTATAATGAAACAATCAACGCACCAGGGAGATTGTTTCTAAATGCAATAGTAACACACTATCCTTAGTTCATTCTTATTATCCCTATATAAAAATTTTATGACAGTCGTTGCGAATGAATGTGAAGCAATCTAGTTTTTTCAACATTCACACTGTGATGAATTATGTGAATGATTTATGATATATTTGCTAATTCATTCAAAAATAAATAAAATTTCAGATTAGATTAATATAAATTTAATCTGAAATAAGAATAAGCTATAAATCTCTCAAAAGCCCTATTTTAGGGACTTGTTAATTAATATTATAAATTTTATTATGATAATAATATTTTATCTTTTAAGGATAAAAGTTACTCACATAAAAGTAGAGAGTGGGGCGATTTTGCTCTATATGTTTCACATGAAACATTTTAAAGCATCATCTATAAAACTACCAGAAGAGATAATTTTATAAGGTTTATCTTTATATGTAAATTCTAACTCTTGTGCATGAAGTAAAAGTCGTGATGCACCACTTAACTCTTTTCTCTCCTCAGTAGAAATATTTCTATCAAGAAAACGTATAATATTTTTTTCATCTTGTCCATAAATTGGATCACCAACTATTGGATGTTTCACTTGAAACAGATGAACACGTATCTGATGTTGTCTTCCTGTTCTTGGTTTTGCTTCTACGAGAGTAATATTATATTTAGGATAATATTTCAAAGGAGTGATAGCAGTTTCAGATTTTTTTCCATCTGGATGAACTTTTACAACCATACGAACAATTGCACTCTCATCTTTTTTACGAAGTAATGGTGCCTTTACATGTAGGGATTTTTTAAATTCACCATGAACAAAAGCAAGATAATTCTTTTGTATTTGTCTTTCTTGAAACATCATTTTTAAATCACGTTCTGTTATCTTATTTCTAGCTGCTAAAACAAGTCCACTTGTCTCTTGATCGATACGGTGCGTGATGTTAGCGTCTTTTCCGAATTGATATTTTATTTCATCTACAAGAGAATAGGGGGTATGACGATTTTGAGGATGGACAAGTAAGCCAGATGGTTTATCAAAAAGCACAAACTCATCATTTACATAACTAGGTTTTAAACCTTTTGTAATTGGCTTAAAAGAGATGAATTCACATGCACCCTCTATAATCTGAGAACTTTTTACCATTGGCTCACCATTTACATGTAAGCGACCTTTCGCAATAAGACGCTGTGCTTCTCTCTGTGTATAATCTAATTCATTGATAAGAAATAGAAAAGCTTTTTGAGGAGTATTAATAGTATGTTTAGTGATAATAAATGGCAGAATTTAATCCTTCTGTTATGGCTTTTAAGATAGTATAATTTAATAGAATTTTAGCATAAAAAGGGTTGTAATGATAGAACGATATTCACGTGAAGAGATGAGTAGCAAATGGACTATGCAAGCGAAGTATCAAGCATGGCTAGATGTTGAAAAAGCAGTAGTAAAAGCTTGGAATAAATTGGGACTTATACCTGATGATGATGCTCAAAAGATTGTAGAAAATGCAAACTTTAGTGTTGAAGAGATAGATGAGATTGAGAAAGTAACGCGTCATGATTTGATTGCTTTTACAACTTCGGTAGCAAATACACTAGGAGATGAGAGCCGTTGGTTTCACTATGGAATGACGAGTTCTGATACTATTGATACTGCGGTTGCCTTGCAGATGAGAGACTCTTTAGAATTAGTGATCAAAGATGTGAAGATGATTATGGAATCAATCAAAACAAGAGCTAACGAACATAAGATGACTATCATGGTAGGACGCTCTCACGGTATCCATGGTGAGCCTATAACTTTTGGTTTGGTTTTAGCTGTTTGGTACGATGAAATGGCTCGTCATCTTACTAACTTAGAACAAACACTTGAGGTTATTTCAGTAGGGCAGGTATCAGGAGCTATGGGTAACTTTGCTCACGCTCCCTTAGAGCTAGAAGAATATACATGCGAAGAACTAGGACTGCAACCCGCGCCAGCTTCTAACCAAGTTATACAGCGTGATAGATATGCGCGTCTTGCAACTAGCTTAGCATTGATGGCCAGCACTATTGAAAAATTTGCAGTTCAAGTGCGTCATTGGCAGCGCACTGAAGTCTATGAGTGTGAAGAGTTCTTTGCAAAAGGGCAAAAAGGTTCTTCTGCAATGCCTCATAAGCGCAATCCTATCCTAACAGAAAATATAACAGGATTAGCACGTATGATTCGAGCCTATGCTATCC
>CAMZLS010000102.1 GCA_947311765.1 uncultured Helicobacteraceae bacterium | reverse complement strand
TATGAGGAGCATAGCCTTAGCTACGCGACGATTAAAATCGTTTGACTAGGAGCAAAAGAACAAGATAGAATGCTTAGTTATCTAAATTCAATTCCTAAGCTATAAAAAGGATAAATATGAATGGTTTAATAGAGGGTTATCTAGGTGTTTCAGCGGAAGGTAAAAAAAGTAAACTACCTGCTAAATTGGATTATTGGCAGAGTGCAACAGGACTTTTTCTAGGACTATTTATGTGGGGACACATGCTTTTTGTTTCTACAATTTTAATAAGCAAAGATTTTATGTATATGATTACTAAAATATTTGAAGGAAGCTTTATCTTTGGAGATGAGGGTAAACCAATTATTGTCGGCATTCTTGCTTTTTTTATTTTTTTTATTTTTATCGTGCATGCGATGCTAGCATTACGAAAATTTCCAAGCAATTATCAGCAATATAAAATCCTTAAAACTCATACGATTGCTCTAAAGCATGATGATACTAAACTTTGGTTCATACAGGCGTTTACTGGCTTTGCGATGTTTTTTTTGGGTTCTGTGCATTTGTATATTATTATGTCAAGCCCTGAAAAGATAGGTCCTTATGCATCAGCTGACAGAATTGTTAGTGATTTTATGTGGCCTTTATATATTTTGCTTTTACTCGCAGTTGAGCTTCATGGCTCTATCGGACTCTACAGACTTGCTGTGAAGTGGGGGTGGTTTGATGGAAAAGACGCAAGGCAGACACGCATAAAATTGAAAAAAGCCAAATGGGCAGCAACAATTTTCTTTTTGCTATTGGGTTTTGCTTCACTAGCTGCATATATCAAAATAGGAATTGAGCATAAAGACAATTATGGAGAGCGATATAAACCAGAGAGTCATGTAAGTTATATAATGAAAAAAAATACCCAAACTAAAGGAATATTATCATGAAAGTGGTTTATTGTGATGCATTGATTATAGGTGGTGGTTTGGCTGGACTTAGAGCTAGTGTTGCAACACAAAGTGAAGGATTAAAAACGATTGTTCTTTCATTGGTGCCAGTTAAACGGTCACACTCTGCTGCTGCTCAAGGTGGTATGCAGGCAAGCGTGGGGAATGCTAAAATGAGTCAAGGGGATAATGAAGATATTCACTTTATGGATACGGTAAAAGGTAGCGACTGGGGATGTGATCAAAAAGTAGCCAGAATGTTCGTAAATACTGCACCCAAAGCGATACGTGAGCTTGCTAATTGGGGTGTACCTTGGACGCGTGTGCGCAAAGGTGATCATGAAGCTGTTATCGATACAAAAAAAACAACTATCACTGAAGATGATAATGCTCACGGCTTGATTACCTCACGAGATTTTGGAGGAACAAAAAAGTGGCGTACATGTTACACTGCAGATGCTACAGGTCATACGATGCTTTTTGGTGTTGCAAATGAGGCACTAAAGCATGAAGTTGACATTAGAGATAGACAAGAAGTCCTTTCTCTTATACATAAAGATAAACGATGCTATGGTGCGATTGTGCGAGATTTGATTACAGGAGAGTTATCAGCCTATGTCGCAAAAGGCACTTGTATTGCTACGGGTGGATATGGACGCTTATATAAGACAACTACAAATGCTGTGATTTGTGAAGGTACAGGACAGGCAGCCGTTCTTGAAACAGGTGTTGCAACACTTGGCAATATGGAAGCGGTGCAGTTTCACCCTACACCTATAGTGCCATCTGGTATTTTACTAACAGAAGGGTGTCGTGGCGATGGTGGCGTTCTTAGAGATATCGACGGTCACCGCTTTATGCCCGATTATGAACCTGAAAAAAAAGATTTGGCATCACGCGATGTAGTAAGTCGTCGTATGATGGAACATATACGAAAAGGTAAAGGTGTATCTTCACCATTTGGGGATCATTTATGGCTAGATATATCTATTTTAGGACGCGAACATGTTTCAAAAAACCTTAGAGATGTGCAAGAGATTTCTGAAACTTTTAATGGAATAGACCCCGCAGATGAAGGACCTGCTGGTTGGATGCCAGTGCGTCCCGCACAGCATTACTCTATGGGGGGCATACGAACCAAGGAAACGGGTGAGTCACAACAACTTTCTGGGCTTTTCTCATGTGGTGAAGCTGCATGTTGGGATATGCATGGTTTTAACAGACTAGGTGGAAATTCTGTTTCTGAAGCCGTTGTTTCTGGTATGATAGTTGGAAAATATTTTACAGACTATTGCTTAGAGAATGAAATGACTATTGACACTAAGCTTGTTCATGAGGCACTTGAAGAACAAACAAGATATATTGATGAAATTCTTAGTAGAGCAGAAGGTGAAGATGTTTTTGACATTAAGAAAAGAATGCAGGAAATTATGGATGAGCAGGTAGGAATCTTTAGAAATGGAAATGATTTGCAAGCTGCTGTGGATGAATTACAAGAGCTTCTTGTGAAAAGTCGAAAAGTAAGCGTGAAGAGTAAAATTAAATCTGCAAATCCAGAACTTGAAGAGGCATATAGAGTACCTAAGATGTTGAAGCTTTCACTCTGCGTTGCTTATGGAGCACTATTGCGTACAGAGTCAAGAGGGGCACACTATAGAGAAGATTATCTCAAGCGTGATGATGCTAATTGGCTCAATCGGACTTTAACTTCATGGTCAAATGCAGATGCAACACTTCCTGAAGTAAGTTATGAAGAGATAGATATCATGACAATGGAACTTCCTCCTGCGTTTAGAGGATATGGTGCAAAAGGTATGATTATAGAAAACGAGCTCTCTGTCAAGCGCCAAGTTGAGGTGGATGAGATTAAAGAGAAGATGAAGGATAAAGATAGATTTGCACTGCAGGATTCGTTAATGAGTTATGATTTGCCTTTAAATTATAAAGATAAAAATGAACGTTATGGAGTTGGATATGAGTAATGCACAGAAAAAAGGAAGAGAATTAACATTCTCTATTTTAAAATATAACCCGTCAAAAAAAGATAGCAAACCAGAATTTGTTGAGTTTAAAATAGAAGAGACTGCTGGAATGACACTTTTTATTGCGCTTAATATTATTCGTGAAAAAATAGATGCCGATTTGGCATTTGATTTTGTTTGTCGCGCAGGAATATGTGGTTCATGTGGCATGGTTGTAAATGGCAAACCTTTACTTGCTTGTCGTACCTTAACTGCCGATTATCCCGATGGAAAAATACAATTGATGCCGATGCCAGCATTTGAGCTCATACGAGATTTATCAGTTAATACTGGAAAATGGATGGATGCAATGAGTGTGCGTGTGGAATCATGGATTCACATCAATGAGGTACACGATATTGCTAAGCTAGAAGAAAAAGTTGATCCAGATGTAGCTGATGAGACTTTTGAACTTGACCGCTGTATTGAGTGCGGACTTTGTGTCTCTTCTTGTGCTACAGCCTTGATGAGACCTGATTTTGTAGGTCCTGCTGGATTAAACCGTATAGCTAGATTTCATGTAGATCCACATGATAACCGCACCGATGAAGATTACTATGAACTCATAGGCGATGATAATGGAATTTTTGGTTGCATGAGCTTAATGGCATGTGAAGATCACTGTCCAAAAGAGTTGCCGCTACAAGAGAAGATCGCGTATCTTAGAAGAAAAATGGTATCATTAAAATAATTATAAAAGGAGAATATTATGCCAAAAAAATTAATACTTGTCATTGGTGCCCCAGGTTCTGGAAAATCAACAGATATTAAATTGGTTACCAATAGACATGAAAATGAAATTACAACTATTTCAATAGGTGCTTTACTCAGAGAAGAGATAAAGCGCGACACTGTTATTGGTAGAATTGCTCAAAAGTATGTCAGCAAAGGAAGCTTGGTGCCCGGGCAAGTAATAATGCATGAAATTTTTGAACTTATTAAAAATGCACCCACAAAGATAGTATTGGTTGATAGTTTTCCAAGAGGGCTTAACCAAATGAAGGAACTAGGGGATGCTCTTTTTTGTAACAAAGACATTAAACTAGTTTCGGTCGTAGAGATACGCGTGAGTGAAGAGATAGCAAAAAAACGAGCATTAGGAGATAATCCAAGTAAAGAAGAAGAAGAGCTTTTTGCGCATAAAATGGAAGTATATAATGCATTAATTGGGGAGATTGAGAATTATTATAATAAAGATAATCTTTTGAAAGTTATTGATGGAGAAAAAGATCTCGATACTATTGTTGAAGAGATTGATAGTTACTTAGAGAAACAAGTCGCTTTGTATAAAGATTAATAGTGTTTATTTTTTAAAACGGGGGTTAAAACATAGGGTTAATCATTATCTTAAATTCTCCCTCGTGACCATTAAATTATGCAAAAGAAATGAAGGGCGCACCAAGAAGGCGCATCAACTAAGGTTTAGTACCAAGATTAATTGAGAAGCTACTCCGAAAGACGCTCTATGGAAGCACCGATATTTTTCAGTTTTGTCTCAAGTTTTTCATAGCCACGATCAAGATGGTAGATGCGATGAACGCTAGTAGTGCCATTAGCAATTATTCCCGCAAGAACTAAAGCGCTAGAAGCTCGCAGATCTGTTGCCATAACATCTGCACCATTAAGATTTGTTGGTCCTGTAATAGTGGCTACTGTGCCATTTAATTTTATATCTGCACCAAGACGTTGCAATTCACTGACATGCATAAAACGATTTTCAAAAAGTCGCTCTTCTATAGTGGATGTTCCCTTTGCTTGCGTGCACAGTGCTAAAAACTGCGCTTGCATATCAGTAGGAAAAGCAGGGTATTCTTGTGTTACGATCGATACAGGCTTAATACTTTGCGTAGGGTGGATAGTCATAGTGTCTGCATTTATATCAAAACTAAAACCCATCTCTTCGAGTTTGCCAGTAACCGCTTCAAGATGATCAGGGCGTACATTTTTTAAAGTGAGAGAATCTCTCGTCATTGCAGCAGCACAAAGATAGGTTCCCGCTTCAATACGATCAGGAATAATCTCAAAAGGCTTAATCTCTAAAAGTTTACGATCGTTTCCATAAATAATCAGTTCAGAGGTCCCAATACCTTCAATATTTATACCGCTATTGCGAAGCACTTCGCAAAGTTGAACAACCTCAGGTTCTCTTGCCGCATTGGTTATAGTAGTTTTGCCGTGAGCAAGTGCTGCAGCCATGATGATATTTGCTGATCCTGTTACAGTTATCTTATCAAAAACAATATGAGCACCTTTAAGTCCCTCTTTGGCTTCTGCATAGACATAACCACCATGAATTGATATTTTCGCGCCCATCATCTCCAAAGCTTTAAGATGCAAATCGATAGGACGTTGCCCAATGGCACATCCACCAGGAAGAGAGACCTCACAATGCCCCTCTCTAGCTAACAAAGGTCCTAGCACTAAGATAGAAGCACGCATAGTTTTTACTATCTCATAGGTTGCTTTTGTATGAATGATATGCGAGTTATTAATCTTCACCTTATGCGTATCATGCGTAAATGTAGCACCAAGATGTTCAAGCAGTTTTAGTAAGGTTTTTATGTCTTTCACATCAGGTATATTGGTGATAGTGACATCATTTTTAGCTAGAAGCGTCATAGCGATAAGTGGTAGTGCTGCATTTTTAGCACCAGAAATTCTCACCTCACCTTTGAGGTGTGAAGGTCCTTGTATTTGTAAGTAATCCATCAAGTGTCCAAAGTTAATATTTTGTAATTATAGTGAAAATGGTATAATAAGGCACTAAAAATTAAGGGATGCCGTGAGTTCTGCACTTGATAGACTAAAAGATTTAACAGCGAAGATATCTAGTTATGAGTTGTCACGCAAAGAAAATCTCTTAAAGTTAGAGAAATTATACCTCTCTTTACATGTAAGCGATAAGGTAGATAGCTTTAGTGAGCTTTTTGAGTTTAAGGCGATTAATCTTTCTGGTATTGCTTTAGTGCCTGAAAATTTAGGAGCTATTCAAAAGGGAAAATATATTCAAATCATTGCGATAAGTTATGATTCGCAAGCAGTAGTTAAAAATAAAAACACCTCACTTGCTTACTTTGGACGCAGTGATAAAATTGAAGATAAGCTACGGTATGAGATTGTTGCCTTTGTTTTAGCATGGCGTTTTGAAAAAAGTTTTAGAACGCTAGAACACTACAATAAGCTCATTAAATCCTTGCCCGAGGAGATTGATGCGTAAATTTTGGTTTTTACTCTGGCTTGATTGGCTTGTATTTGTTACAGTTTCGAGTCTGTTTTTTGCAGCTTTTTTTGACTTTATTGTGATATTTTGTATCTATATTTTTAAAGATATGCCTACTTTAGATAGTGTAACTATAGGCGCTTTGAGTGATATTTGGCTTTTTTGGTTTGCGATTATCTGGAGCGCAACATTGCTTTTGAGTATCTTTTTAAGTGTAAAGCGCTTATTCAATAAATGTTACAATGGATATAAGCTTCAAATTCTTACATGTACGGAATTTGAGGTTATTGATATTGTCTTGCTCGGTGATACTGTAAAAATTTGGCGTAAGTGGCTTATGGTTTTAATCTGGGGAGTGGCGAGTGAAATTCTTTTTGTAAGCGTTGTGCGTTATTTCTTGAATTTTGAACTTGATTTTTGGGTCTGGTTTGATGTGGGATGCTTGTATCTCTTTATTTTGCTTGCTGCTTTAGCTTCTTTGCCGTTGATGGCAGCACGCTGTAAGCGTGTGAGGTTAAGTTCGTGCTAATTTTTTTAGATATAGAGACAACAGGGCTAGAAGAACAAGATAGAATCTGCTCACTTGGAATAATTGCACAAGGTAAAACCTATTATGAACTGATAAAATCTCCACGAAAAGTAAGACCTGAATCTTCTGCTATTCATCATTTGACAAATGAGATGCTTCAAGATAAAAAAACATTTAAAGAGAGTGAAATTTATAAGGTTCTACAAGAGTATAACTCCATTGATAATGTTTTAATAGCGCACAATGCGCCTTTTGATATAAAGATGCTTCAAAAAGAGGGCATTATCTGGCAAGGCGCTATCGTAGATACTCTCAAATGCGTTCGTCACTTAATTCCTGAATGCGAGCAATTTTCTTTGCAATATTTGCGATATGAATTGAAGCTATATAAGCTTGAAAATAGTAATCTAGGCATCACGCCTCAAGCACATAATGCCCTCTCTGATGCCTTACATGTAAAGCTTTTGTATGAGTACCTCCTAGAGATAGCCTCTCTTGAAGAGTTGCAAAACTTAACGATTGAGCCTCTTTTGATTTCAAAGTTTGCTTTTGGAAAGTATAAGGGACGCTATATTGAAGAGATAGCGATGAATGATGCTTCGTATCTTCATTGGATGCTCAATAATATGTCAGATATTGATGAAGATATGCAGTATAGTCTTGAGCATTGGCTTAAACTTTTTTAGCTATAGTTTTACATGTAAAGGATAAATTTGAAAGTAGCGGTTCAGTGTGTTTCCCCATTATTACAAAGAAGTTTAGAGCTTTTTTTAAAAGATTCTTTAAGTTCTCTTAAAAATTGTGATGTTGTTGTTCGTGATAAGAAAGTTTTTAATGATAAACAGCTTACCTTACTTATAGGCAATGACGAATCGGCTACACTACAGAAGCCTTTTTCAAAATCACAGCTTTTTTTGGCACTTGAAAATATGATTGATTCTCATAAAAAAAGAGAAGAAATTCTTGAAATCACTCAAGAAATATCTGAGCCATTAGTGAGTAAGAATACAGAATTAGATATTTTAGAAAAACGCATAGCTATGCTAACACAAGATTATCAAAACAATATTATGAAAGCGATACGCGCCTTTTATGAAAAATAAACCCTTAACAAAAAAGATTATCTCAGGAATATATAAGGGCAAAACCTTAAAACTTCCATCAAAAGATACTACGCGTAGCTCTAAAATTATAGTTTTAGAATCTTTTTTTAATACTATACAATTTGAGATTATTGATGCTACTTTTGTAGAAGTTTTTTCAGGAAGTGGCTCTATAGGATTAGAAGCCTTGAGTCGTGGAGCAGAGAAAATCATCTTTATGGAACAAGACCATGAAGCCTTAAAAGTTTTACAAAATAATATCAATCTCACCAATCCTCAAAAGTGTGAAATTATTCGAGGGGATAGTTTTGAAAATATCACTCAAGTAAGCAAAAAGCTCTTGCATGTAAAGAGAGATGCTTATTTTTATATCGACCCTCCTTTTTCTTATAGAGAGGGTATGGAAGATATTTACAAAAAGATGATTCATTTAATAGAAAATCTTCCAAAAGAGGTGGTGAAATTAATCGTTGTTGAACATATGAGTAGTTTAAAACTAGATGCAAAAATTGGCATCTTTGAGCTTCAAAAATGTAAAAAGTTTGGAAAAACTTCGCTTAGTTATTATAAAAGTCCTTTATAGATAGCTATCAAGAATATTTTCATCTTCAATTCTCGAATAAGGTGTTTTTCGTGTTACTTTAAGAATCTGCATTAATCTATTATGGACAATTGCTTGAGAATTATTGGTACCAAAGGTATCGATGGCGATACAACTTGTTCTATTTTGAAAAAAATTATCAAGACATAAAATAAGATTTTGAGAAGCTTTGAATGCCTCATTGTGAGGTGTGTGAGAAAAAGTAATAAAATAATGATGATCATCTATTTTTAAAAGATGGTCTGAAATTCTTACAAATTTTGAGAGTTCGATAACACTTATCTCTTTTTCATGATACAGCATTGCAAAAGTCGCTGCTGTCTTATATCTCGCGTATGTATAGTATATTTTTTTAATCTGTACACGCATTCTATTTAAGATTGAATCATTCATTGTTTATCCATATAGAGTAAAATTTTTATAATCATAGCATAATTTGAAATAGTGGAACACCATTTGCTTTTTTTCGCATACTAAGGATATTTTTATGTTTCGATTACTTTTATTAATCTCGCTTACAATTTCACTTTATGCAACTAAAATTGTTGATATTGCTAATGTTGTTGGTGTGCGCGATAATCAGCTTATAGGTTATTCTTTGGTGGTTGGACTGAAAAAAACAGGTGATGGAACAACTTCAAAATTTACACTCCAATCAATATCAAATATGCTTAAAGCAATGAATATAGATATGAGCCCCGTAGATATAAAATCAAAAAATGTTGCGGCTGTTGTTGTGACTGCAAATTTAGGTGCTTTTTCTCGTCAAGGTGATAAGTTTGATATTACCGTCTCTTCTATCGGTGATGCAAAATCATTAGAGGGTGGAACTTTGTTAATGACACCTTTAAAAGGGGTAGATGGGAAAATCTACGCTTTAGGACAAGGTGCGCTGAGTATTGGAGGGCTCAATACTCGTGGTTCAGGGGCTGAAACACACCCTACTTCTGGTACAGTTTTTAACGGTGGGGCGGTTGAGCGTGAAATCATTCATGATTTATATCACCAAGAGGAGATTACTCTTTCACTCAAAACGGCAAGTTTCACAAATGCAATTGCTATTCAAAATGCTGTAAATGATGTCTATAGCACTCAAGTGGCTGTTGCTCTTGATCCTAGAACTATCCGCCTTAAACGCCCTGCAAATCGCTCTATGATAGAGTTTCTAGCAGAGATACAAGAGACAGATATTAGCTATAAACAAAAAGCTAAGATTGTTATCAACGAGAGGACGGGAACTGTTGTCTCGGGTGTCAATATTGAAGTGAAGCCTATTATCATCACTCATGGCGATATCACTATTAAAGTCTTGGCGCAAAATAAGCTGAAAAATCCTGATGGCAGCGTCAAGATAGATGATGACTTAGTGATAGGTTTAAATGAGAATGAACTCTATACAAAAACAGGTACAACAACCGTAGCAAATATTACGCGTTCTCTTCAAAAATTAGGTGCATCACCTAAGGATATCATCTCTATTCTTGAAGCGATGAAAAGCTCTGGCGCTATTGCTGCTGATCTGGAGGTTATCTAATGGCTACACCTATTTCACAAGCGATAATGACACAAGACTATACAAATATTCCAAAAATACAAGCTTCTACAGATGAAGCTAAAATTCGAGAACAGACAGATCAATTTGAGGCAATTATCATTAAAATGATGCTTGATAATGCAATGAAAGATGATGATAAAGGTCTCTTTGGAAGCAAAGACCCTGGCACTAAAATATACAAATCAATGTACCGTGATGAGCTTTCGAAAGCAAGTGCAGGTAGTTTTGGTTTTTCTCAAATGCTCTTTGAGTATTTAACGGAGCAAAAACAGACAATGCCCTAAAGTTTTTAATAAATTAACCGATAGTATGTTTAGACATCATAGACATAAATGAATTCCCTCAAAATATGGGAAAATGAAGGATACGAGATGATTTCTCAAATTAATACTTCGGTTGCAAATGCTTCGTACCAAGAGGCAACAAAAAGTACACAAAAAAATACTAATGTCACCAAACAAGGTGACACCAGCAAGATAGAGCAGATAAAAGCTGAGATCGAAAAGGGAGAATACCGAGTCGATCTTCAAACCTTAGCTGAAAAAATTGCTGATGAAATGATATAATAAATAGGAGTTTATGATGCTATCTCACCACTTACAAAGTGCACTTAAAGATTTAAGAGATCTTATCGCTATTTCACAAAAAGATATTGATGATATTCAACAAGCTGCTCATGATAATCAGTTTGAGCGTTTGAGTATTAAAGAAGAGTATCTTAAAAGTTTTGAATCAAAAAAAGCGATGATTGACCATGAAATATCTAAGAAAATGAGTGCAAATCCCCAAAAAGGGCTTAACGAGTTACTCAATGAGGTAGAACATAAAGAGCTAGAAAATTTAAAATTTGAACTCTCTGCACTGCGTGATATTAATCAACGCTATGCAAAGATGGTATTGAGCGTGGGGTCTTTTTATAACTCCCTTTTAGAGAGAGTTGTACCAACAGAGATGCAAGGCTATAAAAAAGTTGCCTCAAGTGACTCTACTTTCTTGAAAGTGAGGGCGTAATGGCTTCGATATTTAACTCTTTACATATTGGCTATAGTGGACTCAATGCCGCACAAGTTGGTGTTGATGTTACGAGTCATAATATTGCAAATGTTGGCACAGAAGGTTATACGCGTCAACGTGTAGCAACACATGCGTCAAATCCTGTAAGCTTAGTGCAGGGTGTATCTGGCAATGGAGTCCAGATTACAGAGATTGCAAGTGTCTTTGATAAGTTTGTCTTTGATCGCTATGTCTCATCAGGTCAAGACAAGGCAAATTCTGATTTTAAAAAGAATGTCTTAGAAGAACTTTCTACTTATTTTCCTGATATTGATGGGGTGGGGATTAAAGCTGATTTAAACAAGTATTTTGACTTATGGCAGTCGTTTGCAGATAACCCTGATAATGAAGCAATGAAAATTGCTCTCGCACAACAGACGCAAACTCTTTCTCAAACACTCTCTCAAACACGCGATAAAATTACTACCTTACAAGATACTGTTGATGCACAAATGGTAACTTATGTTAATGAGGTCAATAGCATGGCTGAAGAGATTACACAGCTTAATGTTGCCATAAATCAAGTAGAAAGTATATCAGAAGATAATGCAAATGACCTTCGTGACAAACGAAATTTACTAGAGCAGAGTATCGCTAAATTAATTGGTGGTGACTCTTTTGTGAGTGGTGTGCAGTCAAATACACCCGTGGATACAAATATTGCCGTAGATAGTGAAAATTATACCTTGCAAGTTGCAGGATTTAATATTATAGATGGTAGCTCTTTTCACCCTATTGGTATAACAGATGCAAAAAATGCACGCGGTTTTCATGATCTCTATTATGAGAGGCAAGATCATCTAAAAATTCCTTTTGAGCAAAACATAAAAGGTGGAAAAATTGGTGCTATCTTAGAATTGCGAGGTTCTGAAATTAATTCACTTACGGGTGAACCTGAAGATGGCACACTTCAAAATACCATCAATATGCTTGATGCTTTTGGATCAGGACTTATAGAAAATACAAACAATATCTATGCCCAAAGTGCTACAAATCAGATGCGTTCAAATTATGTAGATTTTGATAACTCAATAGCACTACTCAATACAGAGAAAAATTTCCAAGAAGGCAGCTTTGATATTATTGTTTATGATATAGATGGCAATGAAGTTGCCACAAGGTCGATAAATATAGATACAGCAACATCCATGGGAGACTCAAGCTTAAATGAGGGTGACGCAGGATTTGACGCTACTTCTATAGTTGGGCAGATTAAGCTTAATGCTGATGATAATGGTGATGGAAGCGCCATCAACGATATAGATGATTTTATAAATCCAATCTTTGTAAATCCAACAAATGTAGATAGCAATAACGGCTCACTAAGCTTCTCTCTTAAAAGTGGACTCGAAGCACAAGGATATACCTTTGCTATAGTTGATAGCCAGAGTGATGCCACAAACTTTGCTGGTGTTATGGGTATGAGTCGATTTTTTGATGGAAGCAGTGCAAAAGACATAGAGCTTAACCGTTCCTTAGCGAGTGATACTTCCAAAATTTCAGCTGCAAAAATTCCAGTCTCTGGTGATAATCAGGTCGCAAGCCAGATGGTAGATTTGCAGTTTCAAGATATGAACTTTTATAATAATGATAAAAAATATACTGATTCAATTTACGGTTTTTATGACTCTATTGTTACGACAGTAGGAACAACAACAAATGCAGAAATTATTCGTAATGATACAATTACCGCTCATTTTAACGCTGTGAGTTTAGAGTATGACTCTATTTCAGCTGTAAGCATTGATGAGGAACTGACTAATTTAATCCGTTACCAAACTGCTTATGGTGCGGCATCTAAGATTATTACTACTATTGATCAGATGATGCAAACCTTACTCGGACTCAAACAGTAAGTTATGAGTCTGCCTCGTTTTAGTCTGCTTCTTTTGGGTGGTATTATTCTTTTTGTCTTTATAGGTTCTTTTTTTTATTCTCAAAGTCCTTATCTTTTAGATAAAGATTCTATACTGCTTGCGCCATCGTCTGCGCATCTATTTGGAACTGACCGTCTAGGGCGAGATCTGCTCGCTCGCGTAATAGAAGGAGGAAAAGTTTCTATCTTTATAGGAGTAGGAAGTGCTTTGATTGGCTCTTTTATTGGGCTTATTCTTGGGGCGACTGCTGGATATTTTAGAGGCAATGTTGATAAATCTTTTGTGACTATTGTCGATCTTTTTTTAACCTTTCCAACATTCTTTTTACTTTTAGCAATGGTGAGCTATATCAATGCTTCGCCTTTAGTTTTGATTTTTATTATCTCTATTACAGGTTGGATGACAACCGCACGTCTTATTCGCTCAGAGAGTTTTTCTATTGGACAGCAACCCTTTATAAAGATACTCGATATCGCAAAAGTTTCTAAAACAAAGATACTTCTCAAATACTACGCACCGCTATTGGCTCCTATCTTTTTTGTGAGTTTCACTTTTGGGGTAGGAGGTGCTATCTTAGCGGAGTCAGGACTAAGTTTTTTAGGCTTAGGGATAGTTGCCCCCCAGATGAGTTGGGGAACGATTTTAAGCAGCGGTAAAGAGGTGGTAGATATCGCTTGGTGGGTCAGTTTTTTCCCTGGTCTGATGATTTTTTTTATCACCCTTTCACTAATGAATATCTCAAATTATTTACAACAACATACCAATAAAAAAGAGTTGCATTAATCCTCTTCATCAAATAGATGATGATACAACAAAGCATGTGCAATAAAAGCCATAGGTGCAGTCCATATAAGCCCAATACCAAAAGGTATAGTACTAATTAAAACAGTGACTAAAAGCACTATATCTAAACCAAAAAACTTAAACCATCGCGTAGTTACAGTACGGCGTGATAGCTCCATCGCTTCCCATACACCTAGGTTTTTATCTACGATGAGCGGAAGAGTAAATTTGTAAGCAACAGCGAGATATATCCCTGGAAGTATTAAAAGCAAGAATCCGATGGCAATCAAGGCATACATAGCCACAGAGGCAAAAACAAGTGGCCACACATATACATAATAATCAAAGATAGACTGGAGCTCTAACTCTTTAGCGCGTACATGAGATATAGCCAACATCACAATTCCAAGCATAATAGGAACAAGAACTGGCATAGAGAGTATAGATTTAGCATTATCAGCTATCGTATTATCAGCTGAAAATATAAAGCCTAAGAGAAAATTTAAAATAAGTGCAATAACCATATGAGCAAATAAAGAAGCCGCAAAAATCCACTTCACTCCATTGATACGACTGAAAGCTTCTTGCACAAGCCCAAAGATTTCAAAATCAAATGTCTCAATTTCTCTACTGTCTTCTGACATCACAACTCCTTTATGATATTATTATGACAATATAACATAAGAGTAGCCAATGAAGCAAGAACATAAAGCATCAGAATTTTTTATTATTATGGCAGCAATTGTAATCGTAATGGCAGGGGTTAAATCTGCAACTGTTATTATCGAGCCTATTTTACTCTCCCTGTTTATAACTATCATCTTCGCACCATTTTTTAGCTGGTTAAATAAGCGAGGCTTACCTTCGGTGTCAAACGAACTGCGAAAATGTGGCAAGATTTAGATAAAATACTTTTTAGAGTTGCTCTTAAGTCAAAGGAGTGTATCCTTATAGTTATGAAAAATACAATTTTACAATTACGCCTAAAAAATATTCAGATTACTTATGAGAATTTCGTACCAGAAAAAGAGATGTGTCAATAGCATGAAACTACCATTCGAGTGGGATTTTTACTCAGATCAACCTTATCAGCTCAAAAATCGTAGTTTTAAAAAACAGATGCGCTCGCAATCACGTCTTTCGGTGTTTAAAACTATTTTCACATCTCTTATTATTTTGCCTAGTGCCATGTTGATTCGTTTTTTGATTCGTGATCGTCCTATTGATAGTAAAAAGTTTTTTGGAATGAGTGTAAATCTTGACAAAGAAGCTAAGCAGAGTGTGCACATGATAGATGAGCTTGGAGTTGAGACACTTTTAATTCGTATGCCTTTGTGGGAGATAGAGCGTTTAGTGGAGTATAAATCTTTTTGTGAGCTTTTTAAAGATAAAGAGATTACGATTAATATTATGCAAGACAGAGAACACATAGAAGATAAAAAGCTTTTAGAAAAAAATTTAAGCCTTATTTTTGAATCTCTAGGCATCTATGCGCACCGTTTTCAGATTGCAACAACTATCAACCGCGCTAAATGGGGTTTTTTTGGCATAGATGAATATCTTGAGTTTTATAAAATAGCCTTTAAGCTTCGAAATAAAAGCTTTCAAAATATAGAGCTTCTTGGTCCAAGCGTTATTGACTTTGAGTACCATTTTACCGCTCATGCGCTTTTTAATTGTCATAAACTCTTTTTTGATGGTCTCTCTAGTTTGCTTTATGTAGATAGACGCGGAGCGCCAGAACATACACAATTGGGCTTTTCGCTTTTTGATAAAATTCGCTTACAGCGTGCAATGATGATGTTGAGTCCTAAGGTGGGAAAGAAGTTCTATATCACCGAAACAAATTGGCCAATATCGCATACAGCGCCCTATGCCCCTACAAGCGAGCATGAGTGCGTAAGTGAAGAAGATTACGCCGTATTTATGTTGCGCTATTATCTACTAACCTTTGCTACACAACAGGTTGATACGGTATTTTGGCATCAGCTTATTGCCCCAGGTTATGGACTTGTAGATAATCGAGAAGGTCTGCGTAAACGTTTAGCTTTTAATGTCTTTAAAACAATGTTGCAACAACTTCACAATGCGCAGTTTCGCTCTTATGGTGTCTATGATGAGCGTGATGGAACCTATATCTCTTATGGGGTTTTTAAAGATAGGCATATGCTTACATGTAAGAATGAAGTTGGAGACTTAAGTATTCTCTGGTCAGAGCATGAGCATAGTATTCACTTTTCAAAACCTCATGTTGTTATCTGCTTTGATGGTACACGAAAAGTCTGTTCAGAGGCTTTAGTAAATAAAAAGCCTATATATGTCTATCCAGAGGGTCAATTATGAAGATTTTAGTTATTTTGCCTAATTGGCTAGGCGATGCGGTGATGGCAACACCTGCGATAGAGTCGCTTTTGAAGTGTGGCGAAGATGTTTACTTCACTTTTGTAGGCTCTTATATCAGTATCGAAGCACTCAAACACCATCCTAGGTGCGATAAGGCTTACGTGGATGAGACAAAAAAAAGTGGCAACCGTTTTGTAAATACCTACCACTTTGCACAAAAGCTTCAAGGTCATGATATGGCTATCTCCTTTAGAAATCAATTCCATGCCTCGCTTTTGCTAAAATGGAGCAATGCCCCGATCACAATAGCAAGGAAAAGTTGGCATGCTTCACTTTTTTTAAGTGAGAGCGTGAAGCTTTCACGAAATGAGCACCTTGTACTACAGTATCAAAAGCTTGCCAATACGCTCTGCAATCAAAAAAATGAAGCACAACATCTGAAATTATATATCCCAAAAATCACTTATAAACGAGCAACTTTGGGAATAAATCCAGGTGCAACCTATGGTTCTGCTAAGCGCTGGTATCCTGAAAAGTTTGCCAAAGTAGCCGCAAATTTTACAGACTCTTATGATATCCTTATCTTTGGAGGACCTCATGAAACGCAGATGGCAGATGAAATTGAAAAACAACTTAGAGCCTTTGATGTAAAAAATATTACTAATCTTGCAGGAAAGACAGATGTAAGGGAGTTATGCGCCTATATTGCTGGCTTAGATATTTTTATTACTAATGATAGTGGACCTATGCATGTGGCAGCAGCATATCAAATTCCCACAGTATCTATATTTGGTCCAACCCGCCATACAGAGACATCGCAATGGAAAAATACTCACTCTCAAATTGTTCGCCGAGATATAGAGTGTGCACCTTGCATGAAGCGTGAATGTCCACTTAAACATCATGATTGTATGCGTCTTATCACAGCGCAAGAGGTTATAGAATCAGTTAAATTCTTAAAATAAGATAAGTATTATTTATAAAAAAAGAGCTTTACATGTAAAAGAGAAAAAGTCGCTATAATACGCTTATGAATTATGAACTACTATTACGTGAATGTAACATGAAGGTGACGCCTCAACGTCTTGGAATTCTTGCAATGATGTGTGAAAATGGGCATATAAGCATTGAAGATCTTTATGTAAAAATTAAAAAACAATTTAGCTCAATCTCTTTGGCAACGCTCTATAAAAATGTAAACGCAATGATTGATGTCTCTTTATTGAAAGAGGTCAAGCTTCCTCATATGAAATCAAAATATGAGCTTGCAAAAACTCCTCACGCACATTTATTGTGTGAGTCGTGTGGTGTCTTAGAGGATCTTGAGATGGATATGAATGAAGTGAGTCATCTATTAGCATCTAAGAGTGATTTCAAAGTAAATGAAACAAATCTGATTTTTTCAGGAACTTGTCACAACTGTCAATAATAAAGCTTAATAGCTAACTTCAATCCCTAAAACTTTTGCATTTTTGAGCTTTTCACAGCTCAAGTATCGCCTCCTCTTACTTACAATTTGCAAGATATTATTCTCAAAATGCAAGCTAAAATCTATCTGTTTTGGGTGGTGAGAGAGTAATATATCGCACAGTCTCATAAGCTGATGTAGACTATCAAGCATCTTTTCTTGAGGGAGTAGAGAGGCATATTTCTCTTTATGATCTCGCTTAGAAGAGTCTCTTTTTTGATAGCGAATAAGTGTGGCGATAAGCATAATTTCTTTATGTGTAAAGCCATACTCCAAAGCGGATTGTATGAGGTAATACCCATGCCGATGGTAAGAGTAAAAATGAAGAGAAGCTCCTATTTTTGCCAATTTAGCAGCAATAATAAAAGAAGAGCGATATTCTGGCGCTATCTTAAGTCTTACATGTAAGAGATCAAAAAGTTTCCCCGCTGTTAAAGCCATCTGATTTGCATGATTATTGTCGATAATACGGCAATCTATTAGATATCTAACTGAAGGATTGAAGTTTGCTGGGAAACGTCCACTAGCATGGCGCAAAAGGTCATTAAGATAGACACCTTCTCGAACACCTACGCCACTCGCAGTCAATTTTGTAATATTGAAATGCTTAATAATGCGGAGCAAGATGAGCGTTCCCGCTTTAATGATGTCTAGGCGATTGGCTTTTATCCCTAAATTTTGAAGTTCTTCTTCATCTGCTTTTAATATTTTTTCTCCAAACTCCACCATAATCTTAGCATCAAAATGATAGCCATGAAGCTTATCAAATACATATTTTTCACGTTTTCGTATAGCATTACTAAGCGCTCTAAATGTTCCACCTACACCGATTATATGATCTGTCTCTTTGATTGCTAAGCAATCAAGAGCTTCATCTATATAAGCTTTAGCGCCTTTAATGTCATTTTTATCAAAAAAAAGCTCTTTAAGGCGGACTGTTCCGATATTGAGTGAGTTTTCTTGAGTCACAGTACCATTATTAAGTACGGCACATTCTGTCGAACCTCCACCAATATCAATAGTGATTGCCTCTGTTTTAGTCAAAAGATTTGCACAAGCTAAGCCACCAAAATAAGCCTCTTTTTCGCCACTAATAATTTTAATTGAGAGTTTTAATTCTTTTTTAACATGACTTAAAAATTCTTGAGAGTTTGAAGCATCACGAACAGCAGAAGTGGCTACACAGAGAATTTTACGAACTTTATAGGAGCTAGCAATGCTAAGAAAGTCTCTCAGTGCTGCAATGGCGCGCTCTTGCGCATATTGTTGAAGCGCTCCAAAATTCTCATAACTCCCTTCACTGATGCGTACTGGACTTTTTATCTCATGGAGCATATGAAAAGCAAAACGACTTGTTTTTTCAAAGATGACCATTCTAACCGAGTTTGAGCCAATATCGATGACAGCGGTACGCTTAGCCATAGTAAACTTTATTCTTCTTCATCTTCGTTTTCATCTTTGAAGATTTGCTTATGTTTAAACTGCAACTCTTGGAGTGTTTCACGGTTATCTGGATCTAAAACAATACAATCAACCGGACACACCGCAATACATACAGGTTCATCATAGATACCAACACATTCAGTGCAACGATCAGCGTCAATGACGTAAACTGGGTCACCCTCTTCAATAGCTTCTGTTGGACACTCTTCTCTACATGCATCGCATGCTATACACTCGTCATTAATCAATAATGGCATCAAAAAACCTTATAATTTATCTATGGGACGATTTATAGCGAAACTAAGCTTGAAGCAATTTGAAGTGAGCTAAGATTTTTGTATGCTACAGCAAAGTTTTGATTCTAAAAGTAACGATGCAACAGTTCCATCAATTCCATCTGTGCGGTTTTTAATACTGATTTCACCATTAATTGCTTCGGCGGCACTTTTTGCAAGGAAAAGTCCCAATCCTACACCTGATCTATTACCTTGGCGTTTAAACGGTGCAAATAGATCAACTGTATCATCAATTCCACAGCCTTCATCTATCACTTCTATCAACAAACCCTTATTGTGTAAAGAACTTTTTAGAAGGACTTTGCGACCCTCAGGTGTAAATTTAAGTGCATTTTGTAAAAAGTTTTGAATAATTTGATTTAAGAGTTTCACTTGTAGAGTTACCATAAAAAGATTTGGTTCAAGAGCAATATCTAATTCTTTGTTTTCATGTTTAGCAATTAGCATAAAATCATTAGATTTTTTCTGTAAAACAGCAATCACATCAACTTCATCAGGAGTCTCTAACTGAGCACCTTCTTGACGCCCAATATTTAAGATGTCGCCAACTATCTTATCCATCTCATCGATTGTGCTATTAGTAAGCTTTAATGCTGCGATATACTCCTCGGGAGAGCGTTTTTTGATTAAGGTCACTTGGTTTTTGAGTTTTATAACCGCAAGAGGTGTTTTTAACTCATGTGCTGCGCCGATAAAGAGCTCCTTTTGATACTTCACAAAGTTTTGAATACGGTTAATAAGACGATTTAAGGTCTCTCCTAGCGGTTCAAATTCTTCGGGGAGTTCTTCTACTTTTATAGGACGGATAAGATGCTCATTCATATTTGAAAGCCTTGAAGACAAGGTTGTAATTGGGGATATAAGCATTTTTGAAAGACCAATAGCATAAAGTATTACCATAAAAAAACCAAAGGCATTGATAATGAAAATAGAATTTAATATTCTATGCAATAAAACTTCTGTGCTTGTGATATCTTTAGTGATACTAAGATAATTTTTTGTAGCTTCATTAAAAGGGTAAATAAGTTTGAGATAGCTACGATTATCTTGAGTAAAGCTCGTAAGATAAAATTGATTTTCAGGGATATTATCTAGTTTTAAAAGTTCTACATCTAAACCTAAAATAAGGTCTGTATGTTGCGTGGCTTCAAGTGATTGATAGGAGCATATATTGTGAGCGACTTGTAGTAGTTTTTCATGTTTTTCGGTATAAATAGAGTCTTTTATCATAAAGTAAAGTGCTGATGAAAAGATGAAAATGAGTGAAGCCGAAGCAAAAATGAGTTGAATTAAAAACTGTCTTCGAATACTTTTTTTAGCGACCATAATGAAATCCCCTATTATATTAGCGATACAAGAAATGTTATCGAAAAGGATGTAAAAAAGAAGAAATTATTGAATATTTCTACCCTAAAGAGGGTAGAGTGTGTGATTAAGCAATCTCTTTAGGAAAACAGAATCTATAACCGCGACGACGCACAGTTTCGATAGTAGTAATTCCCAAAGGTTTATCCATCTTTTGACGGATCTGATTAATCGCAACTTCTATAACATTAGGGGTTACAAGCTCTGGCTCTTCCCAGATAGCATCAAGAAGTTGCTCTTTAGAGACAATCTGATCACGATGACGCGCAAGATGAGTAAGCACTTCAAAAGGCTTCCCTTTAAGCTCTATCTCTTTTTCTCTATAGATAATCTTCTCCTCTTCAGGATTGATAATAAGCTCTTCTATTTCAATGATATTGCTACCACCAAAACGAAGATTTGCTTCAAGACGTGCCACAAGAACATCAAAGTCAAATGGCTTACGAATATAATCATCCGCACCAGCACGAAGTGCTGCAATTTCACTCTCGTTATCATCACGAGCTGAAAGTACAATGACAACAGTTTTTGGTGTATTTGCTTTGATGTCTGGCAAGATATCTATAGCATTTCCATCAGGGAGCATCCAATCTGTTAGTACTAAATCATAGTTACGGATGTCAAGATAGTATTCACCATCTTTAAGTGTTTCTACTACGTCACTTTGGTAACCAAACTCCTTTAAGCCTTCAGCCAAGGTTTTATTTAGGGTTACTTCATCTTCAATGATGAGAATTCGCATTTAAGTTCCTATTAAGTTTTCTTTTGGCGAATTATAGCATACTTTTAGCTTAGTTTAAACTAATTTTAAATTTACTTTAATAAAAAATTCAATTTTCTTTAAGAATTTAAGAAATTGTACTCTTGAGCAACGCTTACAACGGCATTATCTAAAATATCTGGCTTGCTGATTTTAAGATAGAGAACTTCTATGTCTGGGTAAGTACGAGAGAGATATTTTGAAAGATGCTCTAGTGCACTCTCAAGAAGCTCAAATTTCTTTTTTTGCATCTGCGAGATAATGCTTTGAGCAACTTCAGCGTAGTCAATAAAAGAGCTCTCTTTATAAGTGTAATCAATCTTACATGTAACTCTTACTCTTTGAGCTTGCACTCGCTCAAAGTCCAAGAGCCCGATAATACACTCAAAGCCTAACTCTTCAATATAAATCCGCATTAGGCGAGACATTTCTCCTCGCCTTTAAAAAGACGGATGATATTTGGTATATGCTTATACATTATAATCAAAGCAATAAGTATAATAGGTGCATGAGGCATCTCTGGGTGCAAAACAAAACTTGCAATGACCGCAATCAAAAGTGCGCCAAGTGATGATATAGAAGATATTTTCACTGTTTTAGCCAAAATAAACCAAGAAGCTAAAGCAATAAGTGTTTCAATAGGTAGCAAGTAAAGAAAAACTCCCATACCCGTAGCAACACCTTTACCGCCTTCGAACATAAGATAAACACTAAAACAGTGCCCAATCACTGCTAAAACAGCAACACCCCATAGAGCAGAATCACTAAGCCCAAGCATATTAGCAACAACTAAAACCCCAATCCCTTTAAACGCATCAAGTATAAGAGTAGCAGCGCCTAATTTTTTCGCTAGTGTAGGGTTGTTCTCTTTGACAACGCGTAAAACATTTGTTGCTCCAATACTTCCCGATCCAGAAGCCTTAACATCAACACCTGCAAAAAACTTAGCAAGAAGCAGACCAAAAGGGATACCCCCTACAAGATAGGCGATAAGATAAAATTGCGCATTGATATGAGATAGAAAATCCATTAAAAACCTTATAGAAATAATTTAGTATTCGTAGTTTACTTTATAATTCGTTATAATCGCATTAATTATTCTTACATGTAAGGAGCTCTATTGCAGTTAAGTACAGCAGAGTTACAAGAAAAAATCTGTGATCTAAAGAGTCGTTTAGATGTGACGGTGGTTGCGCACTTTTATCAGCGTGATGAGGTTTTTGAGATGGGTGATATTACAGGTGATTCACTAGAGCTTGCCAAAAAAACGCGTGATGATGATGCGGAGTTTGTTGTTTTTTGTGGTGTTGGATTTATGGGCGAGAGTGTCAAAGTGCTCAGTCCTAACAAGCGTGTTGTTATGCCAAAACTTGCGTGCTGTTCGATGGCAAAGATGATAGATGGACTCTATTATGATGAGTCTATCAAAACTTTAGCAGAGGCGGGTATAGTAAAAGAGGATATTTTACCTATCACCTATATCAACTCTAGCGCCGAAGTAAAAGCAAAAATTGGGGAGATGGGCGGACTCGTTTGTACAAGTTCTAATGCCAAGGTTATTATTGCAAATGCTCTCAAAGAAGATAAAAAAATTCTTTTTGTTCCTGATAGATGCCTAGGGCAGAATATCGCTAATGAAATGGGCAAATCATCATGCGTTATTGGTGATGGTAGTGATCCTAAAGAGTCTGATATCATCTGTTATGACGGTTTTTGCTCTGTACATCAGCTTTTTAGCCTTGATGATATCGCTTTTTATCGTAAAAAATATCCTGGTATTAAAATTGTCGTGCATCCAGAGTGTGACCCAATTATCTGTGATGCGGCTGATTTTGTGGGATCTACCTCACAACTTATTAAGTACATCAAAGAGCTTCCAATCGAGCAAAAAGTAGCCGTTGGAACAGAGTTTAATCTAGTCAATCGCCTTCGTCCAAAAAATACCTATGTGCTCTCTTCTTCTAAACCTGAGTGTCCAACGATGAATGAAACAACACTCCAAGATCTATATGAAACACTCAAAGCTATTGAAGATGGCGAGCCTATCGGTGAGATTTTCTTAGATGAGAAGACAACAAAATGGGCTGGCATTGCGCTAGAGCGGATGATGGCATTATGATTGTAGATTTCGTGAAAGCTTCTTTGAGAGAAGATGTTGGACGCGGCGACTTATATGCTCGTATCGCTCTAGGAACTCCAGCAAAGGCAAAGATTATTGCTAAGAGTGATGGGGTTTTAGCGGGAGAGCTTTACTGTAATGCTCTGTGTGAGATAGAAGCCTTACATGTAAGTTGGCATTATAAAGACTCTCAAGCTTTCAAAAAAGGCGATATACTTGCTACTTTAGAGGCAGATTCACATACACTCTTAAAGATAGAACGCACATTTTTAAATATGCTTCTTCATGCAAGTTCTATCGCAACATTAACAGATAAATATGTCCAACTTATCAAGCCTTTTGGTACAAAACTTTTAGATACTAGAAAAACACGCCCACTACTACGAAATTTTGAAAAATACGCAACACGCACAGGTGGAGCAACAAACCATAGAATGGGCTTAGATGACTCTCTTATGCTCAAAGATACCCATCTTAAAACGATAGATAATCTTAAAGCGTTTATAAAAGATGCTCGTAAAAATATCCCCTTTACATGTAAGATAGAGATAGAAGCAGAGACACAAGCACAAGCAGAAAATTTTATGGCTGTTGGTGCAGATATCGTTATGTGTGACAATATGTCTCCTGAGCAACTAGAAGCCATAGTGCACTATCGTAATGAGAATTATCCGAGTGTTTTACTTGAAGCGAGTGGAAATATTAATTTAGAGACGATTGTATCGTATGCTAAAACAGGTGTAGATGCTATAAGTTCAGGCTCACTCATTCATCAGGCAAAATGGATCGATTTGTCGATGAAGGTTCAATAAGCTTACATGTAAGTAATTAATCTATGGCAGACGATCAGGAAAAAACAGAACTGTTATTTATTTTGAACAAAAAAGGAACAAGTCCCTTTTTTTACGCTAGCCGCTATGGCACTAAAGTAAAATCTTTTCAAGATTTTAGTGGATTCTTCTAGGAAATATGAATGGCAGATGATCAGGAAAAAACAGAAGAACCCACCTCCAAAAAGATAGAAGATGCCAGAGAGGAGGGAAATGTTCCCAACTCTCGTGATACCTCTGGGGTCTTTACTCTTTTTGTATCTATCTTAGCTCTTTTACTTATCTTTCCTTTTATGCAAGAGCGTATGTTTTTGCTTGTAAAATATCTTTTTTCTCTTCAGGGCATGGAGATAACCCGAACAAATATCATAGATATTGCCTTTATTATTATGCGAGAATTTTTGCTGATTGTTTTGCCTTTGGCTATTGTGGTGGCAATTTCAGGAATTATTGGCTCACTTGCCCAATTTGGTTTTGTTTTCACCACAAAACCTCTCTCCCCAGATTTGAGTAAACTAGACCCAATCAAAGGACTAGGCAATCTTATCTCGATGAAAAAACTTCTTGAAGGTGTGAAGATTACTTTTAAGGCGCATATCACTCTTGGCGTTGGTTTTTGGTTCTTCTTTATCTTTATACAAGAGCTTCCTACTGTTGCGCTCTTTTCTCTTCCCGATCAGCTCTCTTGGGCAGTAGAAAAAATTCTTACTATTGCCTTAGTAATGCTTTTGGTTCTTTTTGTTTTTGCGATGATTGATTTAGTGATTGTAAGAAAACAGTATTTTGATAAACTAAAGATGAGCAAACAAGAGGTCAAAGATGAGATGAAAAATATGGAAGGAGACCCACATATCAAAGGGAAAATCCGCCAAATCCAGATGCAAGCCGCACAAAAACGGATGATGGCTTCTGTCCCTGAAGCCGATGTCGTTATCACTAATCCAACACACTACGCAGTAGCTATTATGTATGATGAAACAAAACACCGCTCACCCATAGTCATCGCCAAAGGAAAAGACAATATAGCCGTAAAAATAAAAGAGATAGCCCGTGAAAACGGTGTCCATATCGTCCAAAACCCACCTCTAGCACGAGCACTATTCAAAGAGGTAGATGTAGATAAACCAATCCCAGAGACGCTTTTTGCCACCGTAGCAGAGGTTTTAGCCTATGTTTATAAGATGAATAAGAGGTGAGATTTTTAATTTTCCTCTTTTGTTACACTATTGCTCTAGACTCTATTCTTTCATTGCTAAATAAAGGTTTTATAACTTCTTGTTTCATGATCACTATTTGGCTCTTTAAGTATGTCAATAAGCTGATATTTTAAGAGTAAATTTAAGTCTTTATTTCTAAAATCACTCCTTGTTTTTACATTTAATAAGTAATAGGACAAATACATTTTCAAAAACTGGACTAGAATCTGCTTATGAATAGTCATGACAATAACAACAGAAATATTAGAGAAATTACACTTCATTAAAAACAACAGCGCTTCAAGAGCTGAGCGCCATCGTGCACATGCAATAGTTCTTTTAAATCAGGGTAAAAGCAAGAATGAATTATCAGAGATATTTGAGGTAACTCAAAGAACAATTTATAATTGGATAAAAGACTTTAAAGCAAATGCAATAGAGAGTTTAGCTATTCAAAAAGGTAGAGGAAGAAAGAGCCTTTTAAATGAAGATAGCGATAAAAAAAATTACTAAAGAATTTATTGAATTACACCCACATCAACCAAGAACAGCATATGCATTAAGTGTTGAGGAATTATCAGTAAATATGAGCTATAAAACTTTTAAACGCTTTTTAAAAAAAACTCAATTTAAGTTACAAAAGAGTTCGAAAAGAGACAGCTAAACAACCTAAGCCTGAACTTTATGAGCAAAAGAAGAAAGAGCTAGAGGCACTTGAAGAGAAGGCTTTAACAGGAGAGATTGATATTGAGTACTTTGATGAAAGTGGATTCAATCTTAATCCTAATTTACCATATGCTTGGAATACAGTAGGTGAGACTCTAAGTATTCCCTCTGCTCTCAGTAAAAAACTTAATGTTCTTGGATTTTTTAACAAAAATTACTCAACACTTTTTGCATCAGTAACTTATGATAAAGTTGACTCTGATGTAGTTATAGAAAACTTTAATCTTTTTGTTGATCAGATTACTAAACCTACAGTCGTAGTTGTTGGTAAAGCATCAATTCATACAAGTAAAAAGTTTCAAGAAATGATACCAAAATGGGCAGAAAAAAATCTTACAATCTTTTATCTTCCACCCTATTCTCCACAACTAAATCCAATCGAAATAGTATGGAAGTTTATGAAATATTATTGGATAGAACTTGATGCTTATAAGTCAATTAAAAATATGAAAGATTATGTTGAAAAAGTGATTATTGGATATAGGGAAAAGTATGAAATTA
>CAMZLS010000101.1 GCA_947311765.1 uncultured Helicobacteraceae bacterium | reverse complement strand
GAGAGTGAAGTAGATACCTTAATCATTCGTGCTCAGATGCGTGCACGCTATGCACCTGAAAATTCAGGGCATTTTGGTTTAGGATTTGAGCGTTATACTCACTTTACTTCACCTATTAGGCGTTATAGTGACCTTATTGTGCATCGCCTTATCAAGGCTATTAAGGCAAAAGATAGCGAAGAGAGTTCTTATGTTTTACGAAATATTGACGCGCTTACTATCGCTATAAGTGAAAAAGAGCGAGAATCAGCTGATATAGAGATTCGTTATATGCAGAGAAAATTTGCGCGTTGGGCTTCTTTACATGTAAACAAAAGATTTAATGCGCGTATCTCTACAACAGAGACCTCACTTCAAGCAGAGATAGATGATACAATTAAAGGTGCAAGCGTAGAAATTACAAATTCGCTTCCTATTATGTTGTTTGATGATGTTCAGATTGAGATTACTCGTGTAAATCTTGCTACTGCTAAAATCTATGGCATTATTATTGAAAAGCTACAGTCATGAAACGCCATGAATTAGACCAAGCTCTTAGAAATCGCTCAATCAGTCATGCTGTTATGCTTTATGGTGAGAGTCACTTTTTAATAGAGCGCTACACAAAGCTATTGATGCAATTTAATAATGCAAATGTTTTATCACTCTATCATGATGAGTACCAAAGTAACTTAGCAAAAACACATCTATCGCAAGGCTCTCTCTTTGGAGGAGAAAATATTTTACTTATCAAAAGTGAAAAAAAAATCCCTAAAGCTGATTTAGATACTTTCATCTCACTCTGTCAAAAAAATCCTGATAACTATTTCATCTATGCCTATTATGGAACGGATTTTAGAACTTCACACAAGGCTTTTACAAAAAAAGCTGGAGGGGAATCGGTGCGTTTTTTCAATCCTTATGATAAAGAAGCCAAAGATATTATAATGAGAGAGGCACAAAGCCTTGGAATCTCAATGGATTTTTATAGTGCTGGCTATCTGTATGAGAGTCAAAATTCAGATTTATCGCTTACATGTAATGAACTGCATAAACTGCGCTTGCTTGAGCATCCCATAACACCAAAAGATATTGATGAGTTGGTTTTTGGTCTTGCTGAAGTAAAGATAGATCAATTTATTAAAGAGCTCATAGAAAAACGTGATTTTAAACCCTCACTCCATCATCTGCTTGAAAGTGGAGAAGATGAGATACGCTTATTGACCGCTTTTAGCACATATCTTACACAACTTTATCTTTTTAATTGTCAAGCAAAGATACACGGTTTTGTAAATTCTGTCGAAGTTTTAGGTTATAAACTCCCACAATTTATAGAAAAAGAACGCTCGTCTCTTTCTATTAGACTACCTTATAGCATATATAAAAAAGGTCTTTCTCTACTCTTGAAATGTGAATTAGAGATGAAATCTAGCTCCAATCATGATAAAAATAGCCTCTTACTTTCAACCTTATTGCGTTTTCAATCAATTTTATAACTTTTTATAACTTTTTTCGCTACAATAGTCCAATTGTAAAATTCGAAGGAGTGCATTGTGGGTAATGTATTTAAAAAAGCGGTAACACTTGTTTCGTTAATGGGTGCTTTAAGTAGTACAAGTGCTATTGCAGCAGAGTATGGTGTCTTAGTTGAAGTTATGCCAGGCAATGTTTTGTTAAGTTCAGAATTTGGTGCTTATTCAACATCAAAAAACGATGCTAGTCCAGCAGAAATAACATATGATGAATTTAAAAACAGTGCTTCATTTATGCCAACGCTTGCCGTTGGTTTCGAAATAGACACTGATTATTGGCGCTATCATCTCATTGGTGGTATCGGCACAATACAAAATGAGGCTTTTTCAGCTACTGTTATTAAGTATGAAGTCGCAATGTATTACACAGCTGGCTTACAGACAGGATTTACTTTTGGTCCACATGTAGTGAATTATAACTTTCTCACACCTTCATGGAGTGGTGATAGTCACATCTCACTCTCAGGAACAAATGCAATCGCACCAGGTCTTGCTTTTACTGTAGGTGATAAATTTATTATTAAAGGTTCTGTTGACTACCTTATGGGTGGAACTATGGATGTGTCTGCAGATAGTGGCTATACTCTTTTAGCAGGTGAAGATATGAAATTAGATGGTGTTATGGTGCAACTTGGCGTCATGATGCGTTTCTAAAATAAATTAAAGAGAAAGGTTATCTATGAATTCATTTTTTAAATTTACATTTTTATTCTTAATTGTAGCAATCATTGTTGGTGGTTGTAGTAGAAATCGTATTATGCGTGCTCCAGATCTTCCTAGTTCTGTGACTGCTATTACAGAAGAGCTTACAGCTCGCGCAACAGATAAAAAAGAGGTGCATGGTCAAAAAATCATCCTAACTTCTATGGTTGATGTGAATGATTTGCGACAGTCTTCGGACTTTGGTCGTCTCTATTCTGATTCACTTATGACAAATCTTGAGCGATTTGGTTGGACTGTTATTGATTTTCGCGGTGTTGCTGTTCTTAGTGAAGTTAAAGAGGGCGAGTTTTATCTTGACCGTTCAAAACTCAAAAACTTTGGTGATGATTATCTTGTAGTTGTAGGAACTTATGGTATCTATGATGAGCAACTCCTAGTGAATGTTCGTATTTTGCAACCTAATGACAACCGTTTAGTTGTCTCTTCAAATGTTCTTATAGATGATGAAGAAACTGTAAAACTAGCACTCACAAATCACTGCCAAGATCTAAGTTGTAATGCTAAAAAGAAAAAATTTAACATGATGATTAAATGTGATGACTGTGAGACAACTGCGCGATGTAGTAGCAACTGTGTTCACGAATCATGCATTAGTGGCGAATGTGGGAAGAGATAATGAAACTCTTACATACTATAAGCATAACAGCTATTGCACTATCCTCACTTATGTTCAGTGGTTGCTACCAAAAAGTAGTTAGCTACAATGCACACAAAAAAGAGTCGTGTTACATTAAAGCTGATCAGAAGAAATATACACTTGCTGATAGCCGTGTTGATTATCAAGCACTGACAGATGAAGCAGTTTCTAGTATCTTTTATGATGTTGAAACCCCGCCAAGTGAAATTATAGTTACAGAATTTGTTGATTTAACCTACCTAGAAAATCAATCAAAATTTGGATATGTACTCTCAAATAATATAAAAAATTCACTTATTAATGACATTAATACCAAGGTCATTGAAGCTGAAGTTTCAAAATATTTTAAAATCTCGGGCAATGGTCTTAAAATCCTTTCGCGTGATGTTAAGAAAATTCGTACAGACAATCTCAATGTAAAACATGCAGTTGTCGGCACCTACGCTTACACAGACCAAGAGACAATTGTTTTTGTTAAACTCATTAATCTTGAAACAGGAATTATCGAAGGGTCTTACTCAAAAACGCTTCCTATGAACTGCGCTATGCTTCAACTTCTCAAAGAGAAGTAAAATCTTGTGTGCTTTGGCACACAGCTCAACACTCATAAACTTTTAAGCTATCTTTTAGTATTATTTCAAGTTCCTTTCTCTTTGTACATAATTTTATGTATATTTATAGCCAGAAGGGTTACATGGGCATCTTTAATAATCCTAGTGAGACTAACTAGGATTATTAAAGATGCCCAAACATTCCAAAAGGAGAATATACTCTATGAGACACTACGAAAACCTCGTAATTGTTAAACCAACATTAACAGAAGAAGAAACCAAAAGTCAGATCGCTGCAATTGAAGATGTTATCACTAGTAATGGTGGTGAAATCAAAATTTGTAACGATATGGGTATCCGTAAATTAGCATACCCTATTGAAAAAAATGCACGTGGATATTTTTACGTTATCTATTTTACAATGGAACCAAAAAATATTGCTGAAATTGAGCGTCGCTACCGTATTAATGAAGAGCTTCTTCGTTTTGTGACTATTAAATATGATTCGAAACGTGAAGTAAAAGCATGGGATGATTTAGTTGCAAAAACTGAAAAGTTATCTGCTAAAGCACCAGCTCCAGAAAAAGCTCCTGAAGCACCAGCGCCAACACCTGAAGCTGAACCAGCGGTAGAAGAAAAAGCTCCTGAAGCACCAGCTACAGAAGCCTAATTAAGACAAGGAAAACCTATGTTTAATAAAGTCGTATTGGTTGGAAATTTAACTCGTGATATAGAGCTGCGTTATGCACAAACAGGAACTGCTATTGCAAAAACTGCTATTGCTACAAGTCGAAAATATACGAGTAATGGCGAAAAAAAAGAGGAAGTGATGTTTATAGATATTACTTTTTTTGGACGTTCTGCAGAAGTAGCTAACCAATACCTTCGCAAAGGAAGTAAAATTCTTGTAGAAGGGCGTATTCAATTTGAACAGTGGGTTGACCAAAACGGACAGAAGCGTTCTAAGCACTCTGTTATTGTAGAAACTATGCAGATGTTAGACTCTCGCAATAGCGCACAAGATGGGCAAAATGCGGGTAGCTATAATGCACCTCAACAAAATAGTGGCTATAATGCACCTCAACAAAACAGTGACTATGAACCTCAGCAAAACAGATCATATCAAGCACCAAATCAGTACAATGCACCTCAGCAAAACCGTGCTCCAGAGCCGGCGAAGCCACAGTACAATGCACCACAACAAAGTGCTCCAAAGATGCCGGAAAATAATCTTCCCGAAATCGATATTGATGATGATGAAATTCCATTTTAGAAAATAACATATAAGGAAAAACTTATGGCAGAAAGAAGAAAATACAAAAAACGTTATTGTAAATATTGTGAAGCAAAAATTGACTTCATCGATTACAAAGATGTAGCATCATTAAAGTACTCATTATCAGAGCGCTATAAAATTATGCCACGTCGTTTAACAGGAAACTGTAAACGTCACCAAGATATGGTTACTATCTCTATCAAACGTGCGCGTTCAGCAGCACTAGTACCATACACTGTTTCACGCAAAGAAGTGGTTGTCAACCCTTTTGAAAATATGAAATAGCCTTTTTGAGGAACTTCTAGAGTTCCTCACCCTTAAAAATTCAATATACAGCTTCATACTGAAGACTTTAATGATATAATATCGTATCAGAAAAAAGGGAATTCATGGCACTTAAAGTTGTACTCTCACATAAAACACACTATAAATATGACCGACCTATTTCACTCTCTCCTCATGTGATTCGCCTGCGTCCTGCGCCACATAGTCGTACACCTATTGAAGCGTATTCCTTAAAAATAACTCCTCCTAATCATTTCATAAACTGGCAACAAGACCCATTTGGGAATTATCTTGCTCGTATTGTTTTTCCTGAAAAAGTGACAGATTTTGGCATTGATGTTGAAATTCTTGCGGATTTAATTACCATCAATCCATTTGACTTTTTTGTAGATGAATATGCAGAAAACTTTCCTTTTGAGTATAAAGAGGAGTCAAAAAAAGAGCTCGCTCCCTATCTTGAAGTGAGTGAAAAAGGGAAAAAACTTAAAAAATTCCTTAAAACACTTAACTTAAAAAAGCAGCCTATAAATGATTTTATTGTCTATCTTAACCAAGAGATTTATAAATACCTTAACTATACCGTACGCCTTGAAGCAGGAGTACAAACATGTGAAATCACCCTAGGCAATAAACTTGGAAGTTGTAGAGATTATGCTTGGTTGTTTGTGCAAGTATTGCGTCATTTGGGCTTTGCGGCGAGATTTGTATCAGGCTACCTTGTACAACTTTCAGCAGATGAAAAGTCTCTTGATGGTCCTAGTGGTCCTGAAGAAGATTTTACCGATTTACATGCATGGACAGAGGTTTATCTTCCTGGCGCTGGTTGGGTTGGGCTTGATGCGACTAGCGGGCTTTTTGCTGGTGAGGGACATATCCCTCTTGCTTGTACACCATCATTTGAGAGTGCTCATGCGATTGAAGGACTTGGGGATAAATGTGAGGTAGAATTTGAATACTCAAATACTGTTACTCGTGTTTTTGAGTCTCCTCGTGTTACAAAACCGTATCGTGATGATCAATGGGAGGCTATTTATAAACTTGGATTCGATGTTGATAAAGAGCTTCAAGAGAACGATGTACGCTTAACCATGGGTGGCGAACCTACCTTTGTATCTATAGATGATATGGAATCAGACCAGTGGAACACAGGCGCAGATGGAGCTCATAAGCGTGAACTTGCAGATGTGCTTTCTCGAAAACTTTTAAGCTCATTTACTAACGGTGGTTTACTACACTATTCACAAGGGAAATGGTACCCTGGTGAGCCCATTCCCCGTTGGCAGACAGCTATTATCTGGAGAAAAGATAAGAAGAAAATCTGGAAGGATGCAAGCCTTTTTGCTGATATGAATAAAGAGTACTCTTACACAAGAAAGGATGCTAAAAAGTTCATTAAAACCCTAGCTTTAACCCTAGGAGTTAGCGATAAAAATGTTATAAATGCTTATGAAGACCCACTTCACTATATCTTAGCAGAGTCAAAACTTCCTGCCGATTTAGATCTCTTTAATTGTGATCTAGAAGATGCACTTGAGCGTAAAACTATTGCAAAAGTTTTAAGCCAAGGATTAGATAAAGAGATAGGCTATGTTTTACCACTGAATTTTGGTGAAAATTCTTGGATGAGCTCTGCTTGGGAATTTAGACGCGACCGCCTTTATCTAATTCCAGGAAACTCACCTTTAGGACTAAGACTTCCTATGGATTCTCTCATAGAAAAACCTGAAGAAGAGTTAGCGCCACACCATGAACCTGATCTTTTTGCACCAACACCAGAACTAAAAAAGTTTCGTAAAAAAGCTAAAAAGAGAGTAGAAAAAATCGAAACAATGAAAATCAAAAACGACCCTGATTCTGTGTTTGTAAGAACCGCTCTCAATATCGAAGTGAGAGATGGCAAACTTTACATCTTCTTACCGCCACTCAATCATACAGATGCCTTTTTAGACTTAGCGGCATCTATAGAAGCAGTAGCAAAAAAACTTAAAATCAAAGTTGTTTTAGAAGGCTATGAGCCTGCACATGATCTGCGTCTTGATACCATAAAGGTAACACCAGACCCAGGCGTTATCGAGGTAAATGTTCAACCAACAAGCACATGGAAAGATTTGAGTGATAATATGTTTACACTCTATGAGGATGCAAAGCAGTCACGCTTAGGGACTGAAAAATTTATGCTTGATGGAAAACATACAGGGACAGGTGGAGGCAATCATGTTACTATCGGTGCTTTTAAGCCTGAAGACAGTCCTCTACTTCGTCGTCCTGAACTTTTAAGAAGTTTACTGACTTTCTGGCAACATCACCCTGGACTTTCGTACCTTTTCTCTGGGGCTTTTATCGGGCCAACATCACAAGCACCTCGTGTAGATGAGGGGAGATTAGAAAATCTTTATGAATTAGAGATTGCCTTTTCACAGATTCCTGAAGATGGGAAAGTGCCTTTTTGGCTTACAGATAGACTCTTTCGTCATATGCTGACCGATATCACAGGAAATACGCACCGTTCAGAGTTCTGTATCGATAAACTCTTCTCTCCTGATTCAAGTTCAGGAAGACTTGGTATTTTAGAGCTTCGTGCCTTTGATATGCCACCTCACTCTAAGATGGCATTGATGCAGATGTTATTGGTGCGTACTTTAGTCTCACTTTTTTGGAAAAAACCGTATAAACATAAACTTGTTCGTTGGGGAACACAGTTGCATGACAAGTTTTTACTAGAGCATTATGTTAAAGAAGATATCAAAGATATTGTAGAATTTTTAAATGCAGAGGGCTATGCTTTTGAAGCAGATTGGTTTGATCCATTTTTTGAGTTTAGATTTCCTCTTTATGGAATGGCAACAGTTGAAAACTTTCATCTTGAGCTACGCGCTGCTATTGAGCCATGGCATGTTCTTGGTGAGGAAAGTAGTTCATCAGGAACTTCTCGTTATGTGGACTCTTCACTAGAGCGTGTTCAAGTTAAAGTCAATAACTTTATACCTGAGCGTTATGTGCTTACATGTAACTCTGTTGTTATACCTTTAAGTCCTACTGGCATAGAGGGTGAATTTGTTGCTGGTGTCAAATATAAAGCGTGGCAACCTTGGTCGGCACTTCATCCAACAATCGGTGTGGATACGCCTCTTGTTTTTGATGTAGTAGATAAATGGAATCAACGCTCTATCGGTGGAATGACTTACTATATTTCTCATCCTGGTGGAAGAACTTATGACTCTTTTCCTGTTAATAGCTATGAGGCAGAGTCACGCCGTATTAGCCGTTTTTGGGATTTCAACCATACGCAAGGCGAGATAGAGCATGTTTCAGCAGCTTCAATTAAGCAAAATATGATAGAGATAAATGGTGCTAAACGCGCAGTTATCACAAAAAACAAAAGTAAAAAACGCTTCTATTTTCAAGAAGTTTCACAAAGCCTAGAGTATCCAAATACACTTGACTTACGTCGCAAGTGGGCAAAGCAGTAGATGGCAATATTT
>CAMZLS010000100.1 GCA_947311765.1 uncultured Helicobacteraceae bacterium | reverse complement strand
GCACCCAAAGGGCATAGCAAAAGCTACTAGTAGCTCCTGCGGACTTTCGCCTTGTATCTTATAGCTTCTCTTCTCATTGGATTTGTAATTATATCTGGCCTATTACTTAAGTGCGAAGTATAGCGAAAGAAGTTTAAGCGATAGGCTTACATGTAATGGGTTAAACTTCCCAAAAGAAATTTATCCACTCCGTAGCCTCTTTACATGTAAAGTCAGGTTGAATTAAGGCACTTTTCTTATAAAAAAGAGAGGCTACCTTAAACTCAATATGAGGATACTTTTTCTTTACATGTAAGAGGAGATATTGCATAGTATCACCACTGTCGATAATGTCATCAATAATTAAAACACGAGAGGCATGTCTAAGGTCTGTGGTATCTAACATGGTGAGGGTATCACGCTGAGTCTGCTTGTCATAGCTTTGGATCTGGACACTTTGGAGATGTCTGATATCTAGATCATAAGCGAGTAGTTGCGCTGGTATAAGTCCACCACGCGCTATAGCCAAGATAGTGTCTGCTTGAAAGTTTTTAGCTTGTTGTGCTAAGTTTTGGATGTCGTTTTCGAGTTCATTACAGTTATAATCATACATAAAAAGGATTATAGCATTGATATTTAATATTTTTCGTTGTAAGATACATTTATAAATATAAATATGAGGAGTTTACATGAAAAAGATTATGACAATTGCGGCATTTTCAGCAGCATTAATTTTAGGTATAGCAGGATGTGGTGAGGAACCAAAGCCAAAAGATGATTTTAAATGCCGTATTGAAGGTTCTTTAGCTCCTGAATGGGCATGCGGTAATGCTCCTGTTGAGGGTGCTATCACTTCAGTGGGTTCTGCACCTTTAAGTAAATTAGGTCAAGGTTTTTCTCGTCGTGAAGCGATGGCAAACGGGCGCTCAAACTTAGCACAACAGATTCAAACTTTAGTAAAAGATAAAGTAGAGTCTTTTACTCGTGCGACAGGTGTTGGCAGTGCTGAGGTTACTGATAAAGTATCAACACAAGTATCCAAACAAGTAGCAAAAGTAACCCTTCAAGGCTCAAAGCAGATTAAATACTGGCAAAATCCTACGACAAAAGATATTTTTGTTCTGATGAGTGTTGCTGAAGCTTCAATGAATGAGGAAGTGAAGCGTTCAGTGCAATCAAGTTTTAAAAATGATAACGCACTCTGGCAACAATTTCAATCTAAAAATGCTTTAGAAGCTCTTGAAAAAGAGTTTCCTACAGATTAAATATCTGTATAGCTTCGGCTATACATAATTCTTCCAAAAATCAGCTATAATCTGCTTTACATGTAACAATTATAATAAATATTAGTAAGGTTCTTATGAAAAAAATCGCCATAATCGGTAAACCAAATGTAGGCAAGAGCTCTTTTTTTAATCGTATCATGAAAGAACGCGATGCTATTACATCTGAGCAAGCTGGAACAACTCGTGATATCAAGCGTCGCACAGCAGAAATTCTTGATAAAAAAGTGGAACTTCTTGATACAGGTGGTCTTGATGAGGGAAATGAACTCTTTGACAAGATTAAAGAGAAGTCCCTTGAAGCAGCGTATGCAGCAGATATAGTCCTTTATATGGTTGATGGAAAGTCACTGCCTGAAGAAGATGATAAAAAGTTTTTTTATGAACTAGAGTCTTTGGGCAAGTCTGTTGCTCTTGTTGTTAATAAAATTGATAACGACAAGATGCAAGAGAAACTGTGGGAATATTATGAATTTGGTACAGATGCTATCTTTGGTATTTCAGTCTCACATAATCGTAATATCAACGCTCTGCTAAATTGGATATCAGAACAGATTCCCGAGGAAGAGATCGTAGCTAAAGAAGTCAAAGAAGATTCTCAAGAGCCTGAAGAAGAGATTGCGGAGATGCTTTTTGAATCAGAATATATTCCTCAAGATAATTTTGAAGAGGAAGATGATGATGAAGATTTTTTTGATGATGAAGATGATGATGAAGATTTTTTTGATGATGAAGATGAGGACGATGACTATTTTTATAATACTGAAGTAGAAGAAGACACCTCTGTCTTTGGACCTAATGATCTTATTCGTAACTTTGAAGAAGAGCAAGCTAATAGCTTCCGCGTAGCGATTATCGGGCGTGTTAATGTTGGTAAAAGCTCACTATTAAACGCACTTTTAAATGAGGAACGCTCTGTAGTAAGTTCTGTTGCTGGGACAACTATTGATCCTATTGATGAGAAGATAACTTATAAAGATAAAGAGATTACTTTTATAGATACCGCCGGGATTCGTAAGCGTGGTAAAATCTTAGGAATAGAGAAATATGCTCTAATGCGAACGCAGAAGATGCTTGAAGATGCAGATATTGCTCTTTTAGTGCTCGATGCTTCTGAACCTTTTTTAGATTTAGATGAAAAAATAGCAGGTCTTATCGATCAAAACCGTCTCGCCTGTATGATAGTTTTAAATAAGTGGGATATTACTGATGGCAATGAATATCAAAAGATTATTCAAAATATACGTGATCGCTTTAGATTTTTACACTACGCTCCTATTATCACTATCTCGGCGCAGAGCAGACTGCGTGTGCATAAAATCATAGATATGTTGGTCACTATCAATGAAAATTATTCACAACGTATCTCTACCTCTAAGCTCAACGAAGCCTTAGAATGGGCACAGCGTAAGCATCATATTCCTTCTATGCGTGGACAGATGATTCGTATCTTTTATGCAACACAATACGAGACTCGCCCACCCCGCATAGCTATTGTGATGAATAAGCCAAAAGGTCTGCATTTTACATATAGACGGTATTTAGTCAATCAACTTCGTGAGACTTTTAATTTCGAGGGAGTTCCTCTACTTTTTAGAGCTAAAAAGAGAGGAGAGCGTTAAGCCTAAAACGGCTTAACGACAACCATAGCGACAATCAACAGTAATAAAATTGTCGGTACTTCGTTGTAAAATCTAAAAAACTTTCCACTTTTATTGCATGTATTGTTTTCTAATTTTTTACGAATCATGCCAAGAGAGAAAAAGTAAACGATTAAAATGACTAAAAAAGCCAACTTTGCATGAAACCAACCACCAGTTGAGAAAATATTAACAGGATAAAGGTAGATAAGCCATACGCCTGAGATAAGTGTTGCCCAAAATGCAGGAACACCGATATATTGGTAGAGTTTAAACTCCATAATTTTTGTTACTTTCACATAGCCTTCGTTATCAGCATGTTCTGCATGATAGACAAAAAGACGAGGCAGATAAAAAAGCACTGCAAACCAAGAGACCATAGAGATGATATGAAACCATAATGCCCATTGATACATAGTTATCCTTTAAAAATTTGTTTCGATATGGAGCATATTGTAGTTTGAGCCACCATGCTCAACATTGTTTATAAGCCCATAAATACCTGAACGGTGTTTGAGAGTGTAGCCAAGATAAGTAAATTCTAATGCTTTTATATGAAAAATTTTCCCAATATTAAAATCTACACTCACTTCAAGATAGTTGAGTATATTGGAATTGTGATCTTCTTCTTCTTCAGCCTCCATTTGTTCAACCATAGGAATAGCAAAAGCATATGAAATACCTTCTCCTATACCAAAACGAATATGTTGAGAGCACAAAGCAAGGTTGTAGTAAAGTTTTAGATAAAGGGTGGTTTCAAAAAAATCATCCTGGTAAGCATTTTCTAAAAAGCGATAAAGCCCTCCTTTGATATAAATATCAAAAGGTGTCTCAAAATGTTTTAGCAGATAGCCACCATCAATACCTATAAGAGTGGTATTTGTTTTATGGGGGCTTATTTGAGAACTGAGTATCTGCCCAAAGTCATTGCTATCGGCCATACCTCCTGCCAATCGAAAAGAGTAGTTATCTTGAGCAAGAAGTAAAAGCTTACATGTAAGGAGTGAAAAGAGAAGCTTTCGCATCAGATAAGACGTTTGACCCAGTCTTGTAGTTGCGTTACACTAAGTGCTCCTGAAACTCTATCGATCTCTTTATTGTTTTTAAAGGCGATGATAGTAGGGATAGAACGGATACCAAAACGCCCAGCAAGATTTTGCTGTGCTTCGGTATCAACTTTTCCAAAACGTGCTTTAAGTGCGAATGACTGTGCTGCCTCTTCAAAAGCGGGAGCCATTGTCTTACATGGTCCGCACCAAGCCGCCCAAAAATCGACTATAAGAGGTATATCGCTGTTAAGCACTTGATTGTCAAAACTTTTTTCATCAAAATTTATAGGTTTTGTATCAAGAAGTGAATTTTTACACGCACCACAGTTGGCCTTTGCATAACTCTCTTTGAAAGGTATAGCATTGACTTTTCCACAGTGAGGGCAGACAATCTTTAGTGACATAACTACGCCTCTTCTTCTACCAATTCTAAATCACGAAGTGAAGTTGTACCCTTATGGTCTTTGACTTTGTCTGCTAAACGGCGAAGCGCTTTTGCTACACGATCAATCGCGATGTCAATAGCTGCATCTAAATCTTTATCTGTCTGTTTTACAACGATAGGAGATTGGTGTGCAATATGAAGCTCAAATTCAACACTTACGCCATCTTTTTCTTTAGTGATAAAAGTGTTTGCAGTTGTAATCTCTAAGCCATATTTTAAAAACTGTTCTTTTGCTGCTTGAAGATGTGCGTGTGTATGCTCTGATACATTGATATCTTTAGATACAATTTTTACATTCATAATAAATCCTTTTAATTTAAGTAAATATAACACAGATATTCTGTGCATAAATTCAAGGGCGTAATCTTATCATAAATTTAGTTATAATTTCGCAAATGAAGAAGAGGATTTTTTTTGAGACTATTAACAGGTATTCAACCATCAGGTGACTTACATATTGGAAACTATTTTGGTTCTATTTTGCCAATGATTTCATCACAAGACGAGCATGAGATATTTGCTTTTATTGCCAACTATCATGCTATGAGCAGTGGAGTAGGGGGAGCGCGTTTGGCAGAGCTTACTATGCAGGCTGCTACAGACTTTTTAGCTTTGGGGATGAATCCTAACAAAAGTACATTTTGGGTGCAGTCTGATGTGAAAGAGGTCTTAGAGCTTTATTGGATCTTATCTGCTTTTACTCCTATGGGTCTGCTTGAGCGTGCACATAGCTATAAAGATAAGATGGCAAAAGGGATAGCAGCAAATCATAATCTTTTTAGTTATCCCGTCTTGATGGCAGCGGATATCTTGCTCTATAACTCTGAAATAGTTCCTGTAGGAAAAGATCAGATTCAGCATGTCGAGATTGCTCGTGATATAGCGATACGATTTAATAATATGTACGGAGATATTTTTGTAATCCCAGAGTATAAGGTAGATGAAAATGTTAAAACAGTACCAGGAATTGACGGTGCAAAGATGTCTAAAAGTTATGGAAATACTATCAATATCTTTGGTGAAGAGAAAAAACAGCAAAAAGTCATCAAAAAAATTGTTACTGAAAATGTAGCCTTAGAAGAGCCAAAAGAGTATGAAAATTGTAATGTTTACAATATCGCTAAACTTTACTTAAACGAACAAGAGTGTTTAGATCTTCAAGAGCGTTATAAAAAAGGGGGAGAGGGACACGGTCACTTTAAGCTCTATCTTGCTGAAATTTTATGGGAATACTACCGTCCTTATCGTGAAAAACGTGAGTATTACAATGCTCATCAAGATGAGGTTCGCGATATCTTACGCATAGGTGCAGATAAAGCACGAACAAGCGCACTTCCTCTAATAGAGAAGATACGCGAAGCTACGGGAATTTCGTACTAACTATTCTAAGATGCGAGGCAACTCTTTTGCCTACACTATCTAAATTACCTAAGAGAAAGCTAAAATTTTTTAAATATTGTAACCAAACTGTGACCTTAGAGTAATTTAAAAGTAATCCATATTATCTACAATCGCACAATTAAAATGATGGAGTCCTAATGTTTCTTAAAACACCAATACTGGGTGGCATGCTCACTGCTGCGCTGCTTTTGCCACAATTTGCTTTGGCACAAACAGATAATTCTATGGTTGAATCTCTGATGAAACTTCGTACACAAGTAGAGTCATTGCATTCACAAATACAAGATGATCAAGACGCTTTTGGCTCATCTATGCGCTCTCTTTCTCTACAAAAAAATGATTTTGAGACTCAGCTTAGTCGTCAAGACACACAGCTGAAAAAGATCGAACAAGAGATTACTCAAATTCGAGAACTTATTAAAAAACGCTCTTCAAAAACAGATGGATTACGAGATGTAGTTTTAAATGCGATTGTGAAGTTAGAAAAGATTGTTAATGAGGGAATTCCTTTTAAAGTTTCTCTTCGTCAAAATGATATTCATGAAACAAAAGTACAATTAGAAGGCAATTTAATTACTCCAGAACAAGCACTCAGTAAGGTGTGGGGAAGCTATGATGATGCCCTCCGTATGAGTAGTGAAAATGGACTTTTCAAACAGCCAATTGTGCTAGGTGGTAAAGAGAAGCTTGCAGAAATTGTCAAGCTTGGAACTGTTATGCTCTTTTTTAAACTTCCTACTGGTGAAGTAGGATACGCAAAGAAAGAGTCTGGGAAATATCACTATATTCAAGTCAATGATGAGATACAACAAAAAGAGATTCTTACACTTTTTGATGCGATGAAAAAGCAGATTCGTACAGGATATTTTAGTATCCCGTATGCGGTCGTTTCACAAGGAGGTGTTAAATGAAATTTTTAATTATACTGGCTTTGCTTTTACATGTAACACTTTTTGCTCAAGAGAATGATGAGCAAGCATTGAATCGTGCCTATGCCAAAGAGTTTGCATTTTTAAAGGCACAAAAAGAGTCTCTTAAAAAGCAGATAGAAGCACAAAAAAAACGTAATGATGCAAAACTAAAAGCTGCGCGCAAAGATGTGAATGTTCTTGAGAACAAACTCCTTAGCTTCGAAGTAAAGATAGATGCGGCACAAGATCGCCTATTAAAAGCGCAACAAGCAGAACAGGGCTCTATAGACACAAGCGCTATTGTGGACGGAACGATTACGCAAGCAAAAGCGACTTTAGATCCTTATAGTATTGCATTTTCTTTTGACAAGGAGAGTAGTTATTCACAAAAGATGGCTCAGATATTTGAGCGTTCTTCAAAGCTTATTAATGATTTAGCTACTGTAAAAAAAGAGAGTGGCTCTTTTTATCTTCAAGATGGCTCAAAAGCTGAGGGTGAGATTATCAAAATAGGTAATATCGCTGCCTATGGAACAAGTCCAAAAGCTTCAGGCGCACTCGCTCCTGCAGGCAATGGCAAATACAAACTATGGAACGCTCCAGAAGCTATGGATACTGCCAATATGCTTAGTAAAAATCAGATTCCTTCTCCAATGTATATCTTTATCTACGAAAACCTTAAAAAAGAGGTTGAGTATAAAACACAAGAGAGCGTTCTTGAAATCGTAGATAGCGGTGGAATTATCGGTTGGATTATCGTCGGTCTTGGTGGCTTGGGTCTTCTTCTTATCTTTGTTCGTATGCTCTTACTTATTGCGGCAGGAAAAGATACAGAATCTATGACAAAAATGGTAATGAAAAAAATAGAAGATGGAGCAACATCTCAAGAGGCTCTTGAGTCCATTGAAGACAGAAATGGCTCAGTTGCTCGTGTCATTAAAGCGACTTTGCGTAATCTTGACCGCGATAGATTGCACTTAGAAGATATCATTTCTGAACATATGCTTAATGAGAGCACCCGTCTTGATAGATTTAACTCTATTATCCTTGTCTTTGCAGCGGTTGCACCACTGCTTGGACTCTTAGGAACTGTAACAGGAATGATTGCAACTTTTGACATTATCACAGAGTATGGAACAGGTGATCCGAAGTTGCTTGCAGGAGGTATCTCTATCGCTCTTGTAACAACAGAACTTGGACTTATCGTTGCTATTCCTCTGCTTCTTATTGGAAACCTGCTCTCTGGTTGGTCAGGCAGTATCAAAGATAAGATGGAGCACAGCGCGCTGAGTATCGTCAATATCTATCATAAAAGAAATGGCTAATGCAATACTCAGAGCTTCTTGATGCCTTTTTGGAGTTCATGCGTAGCGGTGGCTTTGTTATGTGGCCACTTTTTATTGCAAATCTCTTTTTATGGTATGCGATGGGGTATAGATTTCATGCCTTACGTCGTGGAAAAAAAGCCGCAGTACGTCGTCTGATTGAGAAACATCATGAAGGTATAGCTAAAAGCAAAGGTTTAATTGATCGTGCTATAAAAGATGCCTTACATGTAAGCAATAAGGTAAGTGACAGAAGCTATCTGCGTCAAAATCTTGATGATGTGCTTTTTAAGTATGAGATAGAGATAAAGCAGTACTCAGCTTTAGTGAAGACTATCGTTATAGTTGCACCATTAACGGGACTTTTAGGAACAGTTATTGGAATGATTGAGACCTTTGATTCGCTTCAGGCACAGGCACTTTTCACACAAGGTGGTGGTATAGCTGGTGGTATTTCGCAGGCACTGTTTACTACGCAGTTTGGTTTAGGTGTAGCTATTCCAGGGCTTATTCTTGGACGCATTTTAGACCGTAAAGAGCGTTCACTGCTTTTTGAATTTGAACAGATTAAAGATGTAATCTGCACTATGGAGAAAAATCATGCGATTTCGTAAACGAGAAGAGAAGCTTCAAGATGTGGATATGTCTCCACTAATTGATATGGTTTTTATTTTATTAATCTTTTTCATGGTTTCAACAACCTTTGTTAAAGATATGAAGCTAGAGCTAGATCGTCCGTCAGCTTCAAGTGCTTCAAAGGCATCAAGCAAGGTGATCCGTATCTATATAGACAAGTTTGGTGATATTTATGTGGATCAGCAACCTGTAAAAGTCTGGGCTATTCAAGGCAAGATGAGAGATCTATTACGCGTTTCGACAACGAAGTCTATTTTAGTCGTCACTGATGCAAATGTTCAGGCACAACGTCTTATTGATGTTATTGATCAATGCCGAAGTGCTGGCGCTAAAGATGTAGCAGTAGCAACCAACAAAGAGGTGTAGATAGTGAATGCTCATACGCTTAAGGCTCTGTTATGGATGGTGTTTGGATCAGCTATTATGATTGCACTTATCATTACTATGAATCTGCGTGAACGTGGTAAAGATCAGGCAAATTCAGAGAAGCAGACAAAGATGCAAGTGGCTCAAAAAGCAAAGCCAAAAACACAAGCTGCTCCTAAGCCTAAGCCAAAGCCAAAGCCAAAGAAACGCCTTACGCAAGCGCCGATGCCAAATCTTGGTTCAAGCTTGGCAGGGGTTGATTTAGGCATTCCTGAGTTTGCTATGGGCAATATGATGGATTCAGGAGAGTCTCTTTTGGGTGATATCTCAAAAGATATGACAATGACAGAATCAACTGTTGATAGTGTGCCTCGTGCTGCGGTACGCGCTCCACTAGAGTATCCAAAAGCAGCAAAACGCAAAGGGATAACAGGTTATGTTCTTTTTAATCTCTTGATAGGAAAAGATGGCAATGTTATTAGAACTAAAATTTTAGAGTCACAGCCACAAGATATTTTTGATGATGTGGCGACTGCCTCTATTAAGCAATGGAAATTTGAGCCAGCAATGTATAAAAACCAGCCTGTAAAAGTCTGGGCGAAGCAGAAAATTAGCTTCAAATTTCAATAAAAAGAGAGAGCATGAAACAACTAATAATCATACTATTTTTAGCACTTATAACACTTACGCATGCTTCAGAGAAGAAAAAAGAACAAGAGGTGGACTTAGTCTCTTTAGCGGCACTTTTGGTAAATGATGGCTTTTATCGTCGTGCTGATGAAACACTTAATACTGTAGATACAAATGAGAAAAATTTTAACTTTAGCTATTTCTATACGCTTCGCGGTGTTGTAGCAAATAAGTTAAATGATTATGAGTCAGCAGTAAAATATTTTGAAAAAGCGCTTGAATATCCAGAAACAGATAAAAAAGTACATCTATATATCGCAGAGGCGAGTTTTAAGATGAAAGACTATGAGCGTACAATTCAGGCACTTGATGATGCAGGCGAGCTTGCTTCCTCAAAAATAAACCTTGTTGCTTTTAAAGCAGAGGCGTACTGGAAGCTTAAGCGTTACAATAGCGCTATAACAACACTAGACAGTGCTTATGAGCGTTTTAATAATGAAGCATCTTTTATGAAGCAGAAGTTTTTCTATCTTGTACAACTCTCACTCTTTCAAGAAGCATTAATAAGTGCAAAGATTTATCTTAACTCTGGCGCAAAGATAGACGCACAGACTTATTTGGCATTTGCAACAGCCTTGCGTAGTGCTGGCGAGACGAAAAAAGCTATCTTAATGCTAGAAGAGGGACGTTTAAAATTCACTTCTGAGCCAAAATTAACTGTACTTTTAGCACATCTCTACGTGGATAGGGGAGAGCTGTTTGCTGCTGCAAATCTTTTTGAAAATGCAAGTTACTTCGATAGAAATTTTACAAAAGAGTCCTCAGAATTGTATCGCCGTGCAAAAGCCTTTGTTCATGCACTCTATTTAAATTCACAAGTGCTTAATCAAGAAGAGAAGCTCAAACAGCGTCTTGCTATTTATGTAGAGTTTAAAGAATATAATCGTGCTATTGCGATGCGATCTGCATTGCAAAGAAGTGGCTTAATGGATAATGAGGATATTCGTTATGCGCTTGCTTATACCTACTATATGGATGCACAGTATGATAAAAGCGAAGCACTCTTGAAGACACTTACTAAACCTGACCTTTTTTCAAAAGCAATTACTCTAAGAAACACTATGGAGAAATGCCGTGAAAATCGTTGGGATTGTATCTAAATTTCTTGTTTTTTTCTTGCATGTAACACTTTTGAGCGCACCCCTACATGTGGATAATGCTACTGCTTTTATGTGGCAAGATGTTCCAGAAAACAAGGGCACGCTCTATACATGGGATGAGGCAAAAGAGTATTGTCAAGAGTTAGATTTGGGAGACTTTGAAGATTGGTGGCTCCCTAGTGAAGCAGAGTTAGCTAGTATTGTTGATATAAAGCGTCCACAAGGACGTAGGATACAAAATGGTTTTATCTACTATAAGGCTAAACCTTATTGGAGCGCAAGTACCTATTCGTGGAACGCCCCTGATGCGTGGGTTATCTCTTTTGACAGTGGCATATCTTATTCACAAAAAAAAGAAATGTCCTTACATGTAAGATGTGTGCGGTGTAGTGATTTTAAAGCTTGTTTGGAAAAATTTTACTCTTTAGAGATGTAATTCTTGTAAATTTTCTCGTTTGAGTGTTTTTTACTTAGCAATAGAGGATTTTTTTATTATATAATTCGCGTTAAAAGGCTGTTAAATGAATAAGATTGTTAAAATGTTATTGATCATAGTTATTGTAGGTGGTGTAATTTTTGGATTAGTATATAAGGCTATGAATCCAAATGACTATCAAGATCCACGCTATAGAACATCGCAATAATTACAAAGAGTAAACCCTTTGAAGCAACAAGTCTAACAGTTGCTTCAACTCATTTATGCTCTAAAAACTCTTTTGTTTGAAGAGCTAATATGCACTCTTAGGATTATTAATCGCGTTTTCCACTGCGATCACTACGATTGCGACTTCCGCCACCATTACGATCGCGATTTCCACGGTAACCACCACCGCCGCCACTACGACTGCGATTTCCACGGTAACTGCCACGACTACGACCGCCACCGCCTGAGTTACGACCTTTATTACGCTCTAATGACTCTAAGATCTTCTCTAAACGCTGAGGAGCGATACCGATATTTGTTGGTCCCTTGATAGATTGATTATCAAGAAGCATTGAAATTAGCTTGTAAGCAATTTGCGCTTGATCCATATCTTGCATAAGAGAATCAAGAACCGCATGTGCTTCATCATAAATTTTCTGATTTTCAATATCAGCAATAAACTTATTTAGATGTGCTTTTTTAACATCATGTTTACTTGGAATATAAGCATGTTCCATAGTCGTGCCAACTTTTGCACGGATACGCTGAAGTTCTTTAAACTCTAAAGGTGTTACAAGAGTAATCGCCTTGCCCTTCTTCCCTGCACGTCCAGTCCGTCCAATACGGTGAACATAAGACTCAGGGTCAAAAGGAATATGGAAGTTAAAAACATGCGAAATACTATCAATATGAATACCACGCGCTGCAACATCAGTCGCAACTAAGATATCAATAGCATCTGTTTTAGCGCCACGAATTACTGACTCACGTTGGCGTTGCTCCATATCTCCATGAAGTCCTTTTGCACTGTAGCCTACTGCTGAGAGAACATTTGAGAGGCGATCAACCTCTCTTTTTGTACGACAAAATACCACTACTTTATCAGTCTCTTCCGAATCTAAGAGGCGAATAATTGCATCATCACGCTCTTTTTCATCAATCACAAAGTACTGTTGAGCGATATCAACATTTGTTGTTTCACCCTTAGTGATTGAAATAAATTCTGGATTTACCAAGATACGCTCTGCTAATTTTTTAATTGGCATAGGCATTGTTGCTGAGAAAAGAAGTGTTTGGCGCTCTGATGGAAGATACGAAAATATCTCATTGATATCATCTAAAAATCCCATATCTAGCATCTCATCAGCTTCATCTAAGATGACTGTAGCTGGAGAAAAATCTTTAAGCATATTTCGTTTTAAGATATCTAACATTCGCCCTGGTGTCGCAACAACTATCTGTGCACCACGCTCTATAAGACCTAATTGACGGCTATATGAACTACCACCATATACGGTTACTGTTCTAACGCCTAGTTTTTTACCATATTTAAAAAGCTCATCACTGACTTGATTTGCAAGTTCGCGAGTTGGTGTGATGATAAGTGCTTGTACACCACCATTAAGATCCATTTTGTTGATAATAGGAAGACCAAAGGCAGCTGTTTTACCTGTTCCTGTATGTGCCTGACCTACAACATCACGACCATCCATGATGATAGGAATTGCTAAATCTTGAATAGGACTCGGTGTTTTAAAACCTGCAAAATGTAAGGCTTGCATGATTGGTTGTTTAAGATTAAACTTATCAAAAGTTGATGGAATTGTTGTATCTACTTCTTTGGTAGATTCTACTTGTGTTGTTTCGTTTTTTTGAGACATAGACTCTCTTTTTCATAAAATTAATACTGCTGAAAAAGGAAAGCACTCTGCACAATTTTTTTACATGTAAGAGCTTACATGTAACAACATTAAGCTTTCATATCACGATTTAAATAGAGACGTTCTCTAGGAGTTAAAGAGTAGATAGGTGTTCTCAACAATATTTAGAAGCGAATTATACCTAAATATTTATTGAAAATCACCATTTTTTAGAAAGAATTTAGCTAAAGTTTCATTCTGTGCGTATTTATCAACATTTTTTTTGACCATATTGCTTCTTTTAGATCAAGCAATGTTCTAATTTCATCATTTACTAAACGATACGACACCGTAACATTGACACTATCGGCCTTCTTGTTGAGTTTAAATTTTAAACTTTTTTCTCCTAGGGCCGCAATACTCATATCCTTACTTTGGCTGACAGCCAAATGTGCAATAGTAGGTTTTTTACGCTTGCTTATGTATCGTCTTGTGAGCGATATACTTTCTCTAGCTATCACTTCACCAGCATTTTTATATTCAACATCAATAATAAGTTCACGTGAACCAAATCCACTTGGAATATTATGAGGAATTGAATTTTTTAAAGTAACTATCAAAGCTTTATTGGTTTTTTTAACAGATAAGCCTAAAGCACCTTGCCACATCGACTCTGTATGTGCTCCTCTAAAGCCATGTTTTCGAACTTTTCTTTTCTTAGGCTTTGCATTAGCTAAAGGTAAAGTTGAAGCAACTCCATCAATCTTTGGACTCATGTGACAATCAACACATTTTTTAGCATTTTTCTGATACTCTTTTTCCATATTAGTAAACACAAGACCACTCTCTGTATGATCATTGGCATGACATGTAAAACAGAGAGTATCTACCTCGCTTGTGAAATGTTTTCGTTGTTCTGTTTTGTGATAAGGAGAGAATGCATCTTTAAAAGGCCCAACCATTGTGCCTTGCGGCATCCAGCTAATACGATGAACGCCATGTTTGCTACTGTTAAATTTAGTATGGATTTTATCAATATTATGGCATACCACGCAATTGATTCCTTCTGCTAAATTTTTACTAGCTAAGGCTTCGTTGATTCCAGAATTTTTGTCAAGTTTCATTGCTACTAAAATTTCATAATTTTCATCAGTCTGCGTCACTGTAATTCGAGGATTATGGCAACTTGCGCAAGAGACTCGAATGGCATTCTTTGATTTACGACTTTTACGACCGAGATAATCTATTGTTTTTCGGAAATATTCATCATTATTATAATGTGATTTTGCATGCCATGAAGATTTCCACTGGTCTATTATCTGGTAATGACACGCTTTGCATTTTTGTGAGTTTAAATATTTATCAGTTAATCGAACTACTTCGTCAGCATAAAGGAAGATACTGATAAATAACAATATACTTAAAACACGCATTTTAACTCCTCGCAAAGGTTCTAAAACAATCTAAAAAATACCAAAAACAAAGCAATAGTATTTTTCATCTTTAACACTCCTTGATATCAGTTGTTTTGTCGGTCCAACCATACCATGAGACCCTTTTGTGCATGAAGTCGATTTTCAGCTTCTTCAAATACTACACTCTGTTTACCTTCTAAAACACTTTCACTCACCTCTTGTCCACGATAAGCAGGAAGACAGTGTAAAAACAGAGCGTCTTCGTGAGCTAAACTCATAAGTGCATCATTTACGATATAACCTCTAAAGTTTTTGATGCGCTCTGCTTTTTCATCTTCTTGCCCCATTGATGCCCAAGTATCTGTTGTAACAACCGTAGCCCCTTCAACGGCAATACGAGGATCGTTATAGATACTAATTTTTGCCCCACTCTCTTTTGCTAATTCAAGAGCATTTTCTAAGATAGAAGCATTACACTCATAGCCTTTTGGTGTAGCTATGCGAAGCTCAAAACCGAGTTTTGCTGCTAGCATAAGCCACGAGTGCGTCATATTGTTTCCATCACCTATATACGCAACTTTTAAATTTTGCGTATGATTATGCTCTACCAAAGTCATATAATCTGCAAGTAACTGAACAGGATGATAAGAGTCGGTCAAGCCATTAATCACTGGGACTTTTGAATAGACAGCAAACTCTTCAATCATTGCGTGCGCAAAAGTACGGATCATAATCATATCATTCATAGATGATATTACTCTTGCTGTATCTTTCACTGGTTCACCACGTCCTAAGTGAATATCTCTATTTGAGAGAAATAGTCCGTGACCACCTAGTTGAAAAATTCCAGTTTCAAAGCTTACTCGTGTTCTAGTTGAGCTTTTTTCAAAAATCATTGCTAATGTTTTATTAGGCATATAAGAGTTTATATTTCCTGATTTTAGCTCTTTTTTAATCTTTATCGCTAAATCAATAATCTCTAATATCTCATCTTTTGTATAATCTTTCAGTGATAAAAAATGTCGCAACTTCTACCTTTTCTTCTATAGAGTCAATCTTTAAGTAATAGGCCAGATGTAATTATATCTAGCCTATTACTTATAATAGCACAATTTTAAGACATTTCAAATATTTAGCATAAATTATGCTAGCAAAGTAGCCACTTCTTTCGCATGGTAACTAATAATTATATCTGCTCCTGCACGCTTGAAGCCTATCATGGTCTCCATTAGAACACGATCGTAATCAATTAGTCCAGTAGCACCTGCATGTTTGAGCATCGCATACTCACCACTTACGTTATAAACAGCTAAAGGAAGTGATGTATTTTCTCGAATATCGCGAATAATATCAAGATAAGCAAGGGCTGGTTTTACCATCAAAATATCAGCTCCTTGCATCT
>CAMZLS010000099.1 GCA_947311765.1 uncultured Helicobacteraceae bacterium | reverse complement strand
TGAGTTTTTTATCAATTTTGAAGTGGCATGGGTGAGTGCTTTTTTGATTATGCTAGGCTCAATGTATAGTTATCAAAATCTTGTAAACAAGCGTATTGTTGATTATGAAACAGAGATAGACTTAGATGCGATTGATAAAATAGATGACCCTTACGACTTGTATAGCGAAAGTCCAAGTAGCAATAGTGAGGCTGAAAAAGATATTAGAGAAGTTGTGAAAGAGGAGAGAGCAAGACTCAAAGCAAATAAAATTAATGGTATCAAGGCAGGTGCGCCAGCTACCATATCTCTTTTTAGGATTTTACCGTATCTCTTTTTAGGCTTAGGTTTTATTGGATTGAGAAATAATGAACTCTTAGCGCTTACGCCTTATTTGATAGGTATTGGAGCAGGAATTATTTCTGCATTTCTTATAGGGAAATCTTTTTTTAGTCGCTTAAAATAGGGATATTTATTCCTACCCTACCCTCTTTGAACTCTATAAAGAAATTATTCTCTGCAGCCAAAGCTTCAATTTCACTTCGCATTTTCAAATTAAATTCTTTCGCCTTAATCTCTAAAGAGAAGAGTGAGTATTTAACACCCTCAAAGCGAACATGCTCACCTACACGAAAGTAAATTCTAAAATAGATAGATTTATTTGCATACATAGCTTGAATAATTTTATTTACCATTTTGATAAAAGAGTCTGTCTGTAGGCGCAACTCTGGGAGCGTAGGGTCAAAATCACGAATAAACTCTACATCATTGTTTATGGAGTTTGAGCTAATACACAAGTCTATTAAATTATATATATTGACAAGTTCAGCATTTTCCTTGGGTTTTGAAAATTTATACGAAGGCATTTGATAAAGGCGTATCCCAATTCTTTTTTCTGTTTCATACCCAACTGTAATACCAAAAAAACGATAACGACCATATTCAAGATCTAAAAATGTTGTTTTAAAACCGAAAGATTCATTAGCATAAGTTGTTGCCAACTCATAGATAGATTTAGCATTAACACTACCGAGAAGAAACTGTGCTTCGCTATTGAGAGAGACAACTTTTCCGCTTGAACTAAAAAGTATAAAAGGATTGTAGTCATACTCAATCCACTGCTGATCAAATGTCATAACATCTATGCTTCTATATAGTTTTTAAGTCTGCGACCAACTTTAGGATGTTTAAGCTTTTTAATGGCGCTTGATTCGATTTGACGAACACGCTCACGTGTAACACTTAACTCTTTTCCAATCTCCTCGAGAGTTCTATCGCTTTCATCTTCCATGATACCAAATCGCATTTTGATAACTGCTTGTTCACGCTCGTTTAACTGATCGAGCACTGATTCGATTTGAATTCTAAGGTCATCTTTTAAGATAGCATCTGAAGGCGAAAGTGATGCTTTATCTTCGATAAAATCACCAAATCGACCATCATCTTCATTGCCAATAGGTGCTTCAAGTGAGATAGGCTCTTTGGTAATCTTGATAACATTTTTAACTTTTTCAATACTCAAGCCAACCTCATCGGCAATAATATCTACACCTGGCTCACGACCATGTTCTTGAAGGTATTTACGCATGATTTTATTGATACGATTGATAGTCTCAATCATATGAATAGGAATACGAATAGTACGCGCTTGATCCGCAATCGCACGGCTAATTGCCTGACGAATCCACCATGTTGCATAGGTTGAGAACTTGTAGCCTTTTTGGTATTCAAACTTATCTACTGCTTTCATTAATCCGATATTTCCTTCTTGGATAAGATCCAAAAATGGTAAGCCACGGTTCGTATAACGCTTGGCAATAGAGACAACAAGACGCAAGTTGCTTTTTGCCATACGAGTTTTAGAAATTTCAGAAATTCTTTTTCCACGAATAATCTGCTCTAGAATATCATTAAGTTTATCAGGAGTCATATCAAAGCTATCTTTGGATGCCTCTTTTGTCTGGATAAGTTTTTTGATCTCCATATAGGTGCTCACCATAGTAGCTTCTGGAACTTTCAAAGAGATCTGCTCTTTTGTAAGATTTTGAATATCATTTACAATAGCAAGGTGATTTTTTCTCAAAGTGTCATTAAAAAGAGGGAGTTTGTATTCCAAGCGTTTAAGCTCTTTATCGAAACCATCATCACTCTTGAGTGCCGTTTCCATAGATTTTACAAGCTCATTGATTAATTTTGATGTTGGGCCAAGATCTAAAAGTTTTTCTCTAAGAAGACCTTTTTTAAAGGCAGTAATCATATAATCATGAACGATTTCTACGGTAAGTTCATTTTCTCCATCTTCGCTTTGCTCAATTTTTTCACTTGCTTTTAACCAATCTTTTTTCGCTTTTTCTAGGGCTTTAAATCCGCTAACAACCTTATCAACACGTTTTTTATCTTTGGCTGTTAATGTTTTAGCTGCTTCGTCAGCTGTCTCTTCGGGAGCATTTTCATCTATCTCTTTCTCATCTTCAAAACTTTTAAAAAGCTCTTTAACACGACGCTCACGGTTAATAAGAGGATCTTTGTAATCTAAGATAAAGTCTATAAGATAGGGAACAGAACAGATAGCATCAATGATAATGCCCTCACCACGTTCAATCGTTTTAGAAATCTCAATCTCTTCTTCTTTTGTTAAAAGAGGAATCTGACCCATCTCGCGAAGATACATACGAACAGGAGAGTCAGAGCGTGACCACTCCATAAGTTCATGTTTTTTAAGAATATCAAAATCTTCACCATCAGATTCTAAGATTAACTTTTTTTGTGCAGCGCGTCTAGCTGTTGCTTCTTGTTCGTTAAGCAGTTTTGCATGTTCTGAGGCTGTATAGAGACAACGCTTGTTTTTCTCAGCAAGCTTAAAAACATTTTTTGCTTGAGCGAGAGTAGGCTGTTTCTCAAAATGTTCTACGATAGATTCGTAGGTCATACAGTTTGATGATTTGTGGTCTTTAAATAAGTTATCTAAGAGCTTGTTGAGTTCTTTTGTAGTCATAGATGAGGATACTCCGCTTCTGAATGAGGTGGTTTTAATTTTTCTAATTAATCATGGATTTTACCGAAAAAGTTATTAAGATACTCTTATTTAAGTGAATTTTTTTATATTTTTAAGTTGGAACAACTCTTGCTTATTTTCAAATAATATTGATTTAATTAGGATGTACTATGCAAAGTGGATACTACTCAGCTGCAGGGGGAATGGTTACACAGTTTAACCGTTTAAACTCTATTGCAAATAACTTGGCAAATGTTAATACTGCAGGCTTCAAGAAAGATAAAAATATTGTAGGTGATTTTTTGCGTCTATACAAAGATGCTCGCGATGAATTACCACTAGAAAATCAGACAAAAGAAGGCGCACGATTTTATAACCGCTCTATGGATCGAGTTCCTCAGATTACAGATCGCTATACAGATTTTAGCCTAGGAAATATGCAAAAAACAGACAATCCTCTTGATTTTGCTCTCTCGCAAGAGTCACTCTTTTTTGCTGTTAATACTCCCAATGGTGTGCGCCTAACAAAAGATGGTTCTTTTGTCTTAAATGATGAAGGTACCTTAGTTACAAAACAAGGCTATGAAGTTTTACCAAGTGACTACTTTGAATCAGGTGGAAATATCACTTTTAATACAGAAGATGCACTTATAGAAGCAGATAAAAATGGGCAACTTTACACAAGCACTCCAGGTTCTGCCCAACTTATTCAAAACAGTATGTTAATGATACTCAATACCGACAACGCACAAAAGCTCAAAAAAGAGGGCGATAATCTCTTTATTCCTGAATCTTTACAATCCTTACATGTAAACCAAGAGAGTGGAGCACTTTCGCAAGGATTTGTAGAAAAAAGTAATGTAAATCCTATTAATGAGATGATTGCAATGATAGAAGCAAATCGTCTTGTGGGAATGTATCAAAAAGCGATGGATTCACAAATGAATGATCTTAACCGTGATGCAATTGAAAAAATTGCCCGCAACAACTAAAAGGAATAAGCTATGATGCAATCACTTTATACTAGCTCCACAGGAATGCTAGGAATGCAAACACAGATTGATACTACTGCAAACAATATTGCCAATGTAAACACCATAGGGTTTAAAAAATCACGCGCAGAATTTGCTGACTTGATGTACAGAGTTCAAGAGTATGCAGGAACCTCTACGAGCGATACGACTAAATCGCCCACAGGCATTGAAGTAGGTCTAGGAGTACGCTCTACTGCTATCAATAAAATCTTTTCAGAAGGGAGTTTGAAACAGACAGACAACAATCTTGATATTGCAATTACTGGCAAGGGTTTCTTTAAGATGGAGCTTCCTGATGGTACAGAAGTGTATTCTCGAAATGGTGCATTTAAAATGGATGAAAATGGAAGCATGGTAAATAGTGATGGTTATAAACTTATCCCTGAAGTTGTTATCCCTGAGGATGCTACAAATATCTCCATTGGTTCTGATGGTATTGTAACTGTGACGCAACCAGGTCAAGCACAAGCAACGCAAATTGGGCAAATATTAACAACAAATTTTATCAATCCAGCGGGTCTGCACTCTATGGGAGACAACCTTTTTATAGAGACAGATAGCTCAGGACAACCAATAGACGGAACACCAGGAATTAATGGTCTAGGTGTATTAAGACAAGGTTTTGTTGAACTTAGCAATGTCCAACTTGTTGTAGAACTCACCGACCTTATCACAGGACAACGCGCTTATGATGCCAATTCCAAGGTAATCACAACAAGTGATGAAATGCTACAGACTGTCAATGGCTTAAAACGATAAACTCCCTAATATAGGTTGATATTTTATAATATTAACCCATTAATTGCCTTATTTTATCTCTCTCAGTAATCATTTGGATATAATCACGAAAATTAATTCAGGGATACTCCTGTTTTTATAGGATTAAATAAATGCAAAAAATTGAAGGTAAAGTCTGGAACTTTGGCAAAGATGTTGATACCGATCTCATCATCGCCGCTAGATATTTAAACACTTCGGTTCCCGAAGAACTTGCTAAACATGTTATGGAAGATGCTGACCCTGAGTTTGTATCAAAAATGTCCAAGGGTGATATTATTGTAGCAGATGAAAATTTTGGATGTGGCTCTTCTCGTGAACACGCTCCTATTGCGCTTAAAGCTGCTGGCGTTGCTGCTATTGTAGCACCAACATTTGCACGTATCTTTTATCGTAATGCTTTTAATATGGGGCTTCCTATTTTTGAACTACCTCAAAGTATGGAGATCAAAGAGGGTGAAAGTATCTCCATAGATATGAAAGAAGGTACTATCACAAACACAACTACAGGAAAAAGCTACTCTTTTACAGCAATTCCTGAATTTATGCAAGAGCTTCTTAATGCAGGCGGTTTAATGAACTATGCTGCCTTAGAAGCGCAAGGAAAATAATGAAAAAATATAATATCGCACTTATTAAAGGTGATGGGATTGGTCCAGAAATCATTGATGAGGCTGTAAAAGTTCTTGACGCAATAGCTGCCACGGAAGATTTTGACTTTACTTATGAAGAGTTGCTTATGGGTGGATGCGCTTATGACATCACGGGTGATCCTCTTCCAAAAGAGACTATAGAGGGTGCTTTTAATAGTGACGCGGTACTTTTTGGTGCTATTGGTGGTGAGCAGTGGGATAATCTTCCTCGTGAAAAACGCCCAGAAAGTGGTCTTTTACGTTTTCGTAAAGAGTTAGGTGTTTTTGCTAATCTTAGACCTGCTGCTGTATATGATGAGCTTATTAATGCAAGTTCACTCAAACCTGAAATCGTGAAGGGTGTTGACTTAATGGTCGTTCGTGAGCTTATAGGAGGTATCTATTTTGGCGAACCTAAAGGTCGTGAAGGAGATAAAGCATATAACACCATGGTTTACACACGTAGCGAGATAGAGCGTATCGCACATGTTGCTTTTAAAATTGCAATGCAAAGAAATAAAAAAGTGCTCTCTGTCGATAAAGCAAATGTTTTAGATGTAAGCCAGTTGTGGCGTGAGGTTACCGAAGAGGTTGCCTTAGAGTATCCTGAAGTTACCCTCTCTCATATGTATGTTGATAACGCTGCTATGCAACTTATTCGTGACCCAAAACAGTTTGATGTTATGCTGACGGGTAATATCTTTGGAGATATTTTAAGCGATGAAGCAAGTATGCTTTCTGGCTCTATCGGGCTTCTTCCATCTGCTTCGGTTGGAAATAAGATAGGAGTTTATGAGCCAATCCATGGCTCTGCTCCTGATATTGCAGGGCAAGGTATCGCAAATCCTATCGCAACAATTGCAAGCGCATCTATGATGTTGCGCTATGCCTTAGGTGAAGTAAAAGCAGCCAATCGTATAGACACTGCAATCAAACAAGCCCTCTCTGAGGGGTATCGCACAAAAGACCTTGCTGATTTTGATGCAAAAGAGATCTGCTCAACTAATGAGATGGGTTCTATTATTGCCAATTATGCGGCAAAATGCAAACTTTAACCCTTGCAAATATTTATGAACTTCAAGGGCTCAAAGAAGAGGCACTTGAAATTTATAAAGATGTTTTGAGCCGTGACCCGTCCAACTCTGATGCAAAAATTGCCTTGCGTCGTTTAAGTGGAATGCGCCGTAAATTTGTAGGTGTCAATAAAGAGATGAAAGATTTTTTCCTCCAAATGGATGAAGAGATAGAATATATTGAATTTGAAAGATGGTTGTTAAAATAATGGAATTAAAAGATGTAATCTTATCAACACTTGCAGAAATGGATAAAACTCCTGAGTCTATTGAGGTAGAACCAGAGAGTATTGTTATAGAAGATGAAGTTGTGCAAGAAGAAGTTTCTACTATAATCTCTAACGAAGAACAGCGTTATCTTGAAAATATTCGAGAGCGTCTTTTAGTGCTGTTTGAAGGTTTTCAATCACCCAACAATACGCAAATAGAAGCTAAAGTAGATCTCACATTAAATTTTTTAGAATATCTTCTTTCAACTATCGATACGCGTCTCGATAAATTTAAATAGTGGTTACAATATGAAACAATACCGAATACTCATAGATTCACCTGATGAAAAAGGTTTAGTATATAAAATATCTAAAATCTTTTTTGAACATGACTTAAATATCATCTCAAATAATGAATTTGTAGATAAAGAAAATGATAAATTTTTTATGCGTAGTGTCGTAGCTGGTACTATCAATCCTCTAAGACTAGAAGAGAAGATAGCTCATATACTCTCAAAAAATGCAAGTGTACATGTAATAGAACCAAAAAAGAAAAACATAGCGCTCTTGGCGACAAAAGAGTCTCATGCGCTAGGTGATATTCTTATTCGTTATGAAGCGGGTGAGCTTGATGCCAATATCGTAGCTGTTATCTCAAACTATGACCTACTTGAGCCTCTTGTATCAAAGTTTGATATTCCTTATATCACTGTTTCGCATGTTAATCTTGACCGTGAAAGTCATGAGCGAGAGGTGATAAAAGCACTTGATAGTTTTGGTGATTTAGATTATATAGTTTTAGCAAAATATATGCGTATTTTAACTCCAAATTTTGTTGAATGCTACGCAGATAAGATTATCAATATTCACCACTCATTCTTGCCTGCTTTTATCGGTGCGAATCCTTACAAACAAGCTTTTGAGCGTGGTGTTAAGATTATCGGTGCGACCGCACACTTTGTCAATAATAATCTTGATGAAGGTCCAATCATTGCTCAAGAGATTATTCCTATCGACCATGCTTATTCGTGGAGAGATATGCAACGCTCAGGGCGTGATGTAGAAAAAATTGTACTTTCGCGAGCCTTAAAGCTTGCTCTTGAAGATCGCATCTTTGTGCATGCCAATAAAACGGTTATTTTTTAGATGTTTAATATTGTTCTCGTAACACCTCAAATCCCTAATAATACAGGCGCGATAGGGAGACTCTGTGTCAATACAGACTCCTCACTACACCTTATTAAACCTTTGGGTTTTGACATTACTGAAAAAGCAGTACGTCGCGCTGGATTGGATTATTGGGAAAAACTCGACTTACATGTATATGAAAATATAGAAGAATTTTTTGAACAACATCCTAATAATTCACGATTCTTTTTTGCGACTACAAAAACGAATGCCCCCTATTTTAACACCAAATTTCAAGAGGGTGATTTTATTTTTTTAGGAAGTGAAACAGCAGGACTTCCTGAAAAGCTTCTCAAAACTTTCCCTCAACAGTGCTTTACTATTCCTATGAGCAAAGAGGGACGTAGCCTCAATCTTGCCATAAGCACAGGAATTATTCTCTATGATGCCATTAGACAAAATTTTTCTACTTTCAAGGAACACATGTGAATCCAATAGTTGATACTATTATGATAATCTTATTTGTTATCTTAATGATTTTTATCTTTGGTGGCTACCATCACACTAAAATGCTCCAGCGTGAAGAAGCAGAAAAAAAAGAGAAAAAAAAGAGTAGCTCAAAAAGCTAAAGCTCTTTTGCAACTACAAAATCTTATCAGCCCAAATCTCCAAAGTGTTTTCAAAACGCTCAAAAAATGTCTCTGCTTTCTTGATTATCGTTCCCACAATATATCCTTTTAAGTATAAATTTTAAAAATTATATAATTTTCTTACATGTAAAGCTAAAAATATGTCAAATTGTCATATAATTGCAAATATAAAACTAAAAGGAAGGTACGATGAAAGCTTTTTTAGACATTATAGAGGGTATAAAAGACATAGTCTCTGAAGATTTTCCAGGTAGAAAAATTTTTGATAAAGATATTGCAGACTTGCTTGGTATTTCTCAGATGAATTTCGCCACAATGAAAAAACGAGATAAAGTTCCACTGATGGAGCTTCTTGATTTTTGTGCAAGACGCTCTATTGCAATCAACTGGCTCTTGTATGGTCAATCACCTGAAAGTCTTATCGAATCAACAAATCGTTTTTATACAGTGCGCTATTTTTCTCAGGTTAGTGCTTCTGCTGGAGGAGGTGCAGGCAATGATGATGAAGAGTCTGAGCCTCTTATGCTAGAAGCTAATTTTGTAAGTTCTTTAGGTGGAGAGTCTGAACTGAAAAATATCGAAGCGATTAATGTTACGGGTGATTCTATGGAGCCTCTTTTTAATTATGGCGATATAATTTTTATCAACCGCTCGAAATGTGATGTTGGGCATGGTGGTGTTTTTACTATAAATACAGAACATGGACTCTTTATCAAACGAATACACAAGCGAATAGATGGTAAAATTGATATTATTTCAGATAATAAGGACTACCCTGTCGAGAGCGTTTATCCTAATGAAATCGATGTCATAGGTCGTGTTGTAGGACGTTTTGGAGGAGTTGACTAAGGAAAATGATGAAAAATGCGATACTTTTACTTTTGGCAATCTTTTTTATAGGATGTTCAAGTAAAAATGAGAATGTTTTACCAAAAGATTTAAGACTTTATCCACAAGCTTTTGAAAACTATACAACTATGTATAAAGAAAATAAAACTCAAGATGTATCGAAATTTGAAAAACATTATTTTGAGCCGTGGCATTATAAAAAAGCACCCCATACTCTCGAAAAGATTCTTTGGCCGTATCATAGTTACACCAAGGGTAAAATCTACGGAGCAACACTTAAGCCAATAGAAAAGTCTTGGTTTGATGCTATTAAAAAAGAGTCAAATTTTGAGTCTTTTGATACACTCAAGCGGTATGCCCTCACGCGCTCTTTTGGACATCTTCGCAATTTTCCAACCAATAAACCTCTTTTTCGTGACCCTCGTCGTGCAGGTGAGGGCTTCCCTTTTGATTATAATCAAAATAGTGGTATTCACGCAAATGAACCTATCTATCTTTCACATTATTCAAAAAAAGCAGATTGGATATATGCCTTTAGTTCTTATGCTTCGGGATGGTTACATGTAAACAATATTCAAGATATAAAAGCGCAAGATCGCGAGGCTTGGGAGCATTCAAAACATATATATATCACACAAGATAATATACCTCTATATGATAAAGAAAAACACTATCTTCTTGATGCACGCATAGGGATGCTTTTACCATTGATATCTGAAGATACAACTCACTATCAGGTTCTCCTCGCAAAAGATTTTTCTAAAACCTCTATACTTAAAACAAAAGCTTCACTAAACCCCATAGCTCTTAATGCGCAAAATATTAATCGCATTGGAGATGCACTTCTTAATCAAGATTATGGCTGGAGTGGAGTATTTGAAGATAGAGATTGCTCTTCAATGTTGCGAGATTTTTATATTCCTTTTGGCATTTGGCTCCCACGAAACTCTTCTCAGCAAGCAAAGATAGGGAAGATTGTTTCATTAAAAAACTATGACAATAGTGCAAAAATCATGCGTATCACAAAAGAGGCAATTCCTTTTGAAACACTTTTGTACAAGCAAGGTCACATCATGCTTTATTTAGGAATTTATGATGGCAAAATTATGATTTTTCATAACACTTGGGGTATTAAAACCATCTCTTTTTCAGGCAAAGAAGGTCGCCATATTGTAGGCAAAAGTGTTATTTCAAGCTTGTCACTAGGCAAAGAATTTGATAATTATGATTTTAGCTCAAATATACTCAGTAAACTAAAAAGTTTTAATATATTGTTGCTATAAAACAGGCAGGGTTGCAGTTACATTTGAAATCTTTGCATTTTAATTTTGTATGTGGCAAGAGATAAAGGAAAAAATGTTATCATGTTTCAAAGGAATGTACAAATGAAAAAGCAGCTACAGTCTATAATCGTCTCATCTCTTGTGCCGTTAGTATTAAGTGCTACTGCCCTCCCTCAGGCAACTTCGAAAACAAGTCTCAATTTGCAGAATTATCTGCTTTACAACTTTGAAACAAAACTGGCTTTTACATGTAAGCAAAAATCTTCGCTTTATATCTGTCAAAGCGAGCATCAGAGCCTTACTGAGATAGATGAAAATAATGTCACTTCAAGCCTCTCTTTTGAGAAGATGCAGATACAATTTAATACGAGTCTTACTCCAAAACTAGAGAGAAAGCCCTACTCTCAAATAGTTCAAGAGATAAACAACGCCACTCAAGAAAGCGAAATGCCTCTAACAGATGCACTTAATCGTGCGCTCTTTGAAAATCTCACACATATCACGCTTGATAAAGCAGATATAAAAAATTCCGATCCTCGTTCACATATCACAGTAAAAAAAATAAGCTACGATAATACCATGAAAAAAAGTGTTAAAGGTGCAAGTTTTCAAGAGCGTATTTTTGGAGATATAGAACTTCGATATAGACAAGCATTTATAGATTCCGATGCTTCACAATCTTTTACGCAAGATATTCCTATGATGCTAGAAGAGTGGTTTGAGACTAACAATAAAACACGCGCCAAATATGTCAGCCAAAAACTTCATGAACTCTACAAGAATGAAAAAGTTTCTCCTTTTGATGGTAGCATAAAGATACATACTCAATATCTTGGTAATGATGCTATAAAACTTCGTATCAGCGCAGAAAATGATAATCATCATAACACTTCAGGAGGCTTTAAGCTTGATGGCGAGCTTTATAATATTTCCACCCTTATCGCCTCTACTAGATCCGTAAAAAGTGCAGGTATGCCTGACTTTCTCTTTAAAAATCTCACCATACAATCATATAATAAAGCAGATAAATACCGCATACTTCTCAAGAGTGATAAAAAACTTGCCAACTATGTAAAAGAATATACTCAACTACTTCAAAAACATTTTGATACACAGATACAAAGCTACACAAATAATACAAAACTTATTAACTGGTTCAAGCAAACAAAAGAGGCTTTTTCAAAAATTTTACAGGCAAAAGTGGAAAAACTGAATATAACAATAAGCAATAAAAGTGGAACAACTGCCATGCAACTTTTTGGTATCATGATGGGAAGAATGACGCAAGCACCAAAAAAAGGACAAGCCCAAGCAAGTCAAGAACAAGTTATCAGTGACATCGTGACAGAACAACTTGATTATTCAATCAAAGCGTATTAATCTTTATAATATTGTCTTAAAATGTCATAATAATTTTTAATACGTCTGGCATATTTTACAGGCTCTCTTCCACGAGCGTAGCCGTAGCACAACCCTTAATAATATTTTCGCTCCGATAAAAGTGGTAAAATTTTCTTCATATTTACCCATAAGTACGGATTTTTAATGACATCCTCCCCGACCTAGAAGGTTGAGGAGGATGTCATTAATTTTATTCATCTCCTTATTATATCTAATCGCTTATAATAGTCTTTAAGAAACCGATAGATTAGGAGTCATAGCCATAAATGAGTGCACTAAAAAATCCAAAAAAAAATCTCCTCAAGTGGTATAAAACTCACGGTAGGCACGAACTTCCATGGCGAAATAGTGATGATATTTACCACATCTACTTGAGTGAGATTATGCTGCAACAGACACAAGTTAATCGTGTGAGAGATGAGTATTATCCTCAGTTTTTAGAGAAATTTCCCTCTTTACATGTATTGGCGCAGGCAGAGCAAGACGAGGTTCTTGGTGCGTGGAGTGGGCTTGGGTATTATTCTCGTGCTAGAAATCTTCACGCTTGTGCTAAACTCATGCCAAAAGGTCTGCCACAAAGCCAAGAAGAACTTCTAAAACTCCCTGGGATTGGTAGATACACCGCAAGCGCCATCTGTAGCTTCGGACATAATCAAAATATTGCTGTAGTTGATACAAATATAGCTAGGGTTATCAAACGCTTTTTTGCGCTTTTAAATCCTGCTGATAAAACTATCTGGCACTATGCGAGTGATTTTGTAAATGAGAAAGACCCTCGCCATCACAATCTCGCTCTTATGGATTTGGGTTCGCTGATATGTCTTCCTAATAAACCAAAATGCCAAGAGTGCCCCCTTTTCAAAGAGTGTCAAGGACAAGATGAGCCTGAACTTTATACACAAACAAAGAAAAAAGAGTACAAATCTCTTGAGCTTTTTTATGGTGTTTATATCAAAAACAATCAAATAGCCCTGCAAGTTTCCAAAGAGAGAATGTATAAAGATATGCTCATTCTTCCAAGTGTTGATCCCATAGAAGAGAATTTTTTAGGAAAATTCAGACACTCTTACACAAAATATCGCCTCAGCGTGCATCTGTATAAGATAGATGTGCTAGAAGATGATATAGTGTGGGTGGATATAGGCAAGCTAGAGAATGCTCCAATATCATCACTCACTAAAAAAGCTCACAAATTTTTTTATTTAGCGTGACAAAATGTCAAAAAATACCCATTTTTAATTACAATGTGGTATTATTTTTTCAATCAACTATAAAAGGAAAAGCATTATGGATGGGACGATTATGGTAAGTTATAAGATACTATGTAAGGCAGATCTTAATAAAGATATAAATTTACAAGAGCTATTTTTAAATGAAAAGATAGCGAAAGTCATCAAAAGTGAATTTGCAAAAGGTTTTAGAAACATAGCCTTAACTCCAAGCTCTCAAGATGCTTCACTCCTCATACAGACACAAAAAGAGGTTCATACTTTTGAAGTTTTAAAAGATGATTTTGCAGATTTATTGGTTTTAGCTGAAGAAGATGCTAGCAATAAAAAGCTGATGAAAAAAGATTGTGACCGTGTAGAGTTGGTTGATATACAGACATCATAAATAAGAAGAATCTTTTTTAGATTCTTCTATAAAGAGGGTGGTTTTGGAGGTTGCAGTTCGCTATTTTTCACGCTAGGCTGTGGAACATTCTTCACTGAACTCACATCTTCATTTGAATTGCTTCCATCATTGCAACCACTCAAAACTACCAAAATTAAAACTATACTTAGTAAATATTTCATCATCTTACCCTTATTTTACAATTTCGCTCATAATATTTGAGCCTTTAAAGAGTGCGCCGTAAGTACTTCCATTATCATTAAAAATTAAGCCTCTTGCGCTATCGCTCCAGCTGT
>CAMZLS010000098.1 GCA_947311765.1 uncultured Helicobacteraceae bacterium | reverse complement strand
CAGCAAGTTGTAGAGTTTCAAAAGATACTCCAAAAATCAGCAATCGAGTATGAAAAATACAAATACCTAGAGACCAAAGAGATAGAAGTGATACTCAAAAAACGTGCCCAAGCAGAAGCAAAACAGCTCAATGAAAGTGCCCTACATAGCTACATGTACCAACAGGATCACCAATGAGATATATATTTATACTTCTACTACTTGCCTTACATGTAAGCGCTATGCAAACAAGTGAAAATGTTTTTCAATGCAGTAAAATCTTTCAAGAACGCAAGGGCGAACTCCTTGTTGAGTTAGAGCGTATAGACGAACAACGCCAAGCACTCGAATCTTTAAAATATGCAACAGATGATCTACTCTCAAAGCGTGAAGACTTAGTTGCACAGCGTGAAGCCAATGTCAGCAAGGTTTTAAATGATATAAAAATAAAAGAAGCTTCCATCAAAAAGATGCTCGATGAAAACACAAAAGCATTGCAAGCAATGAAAAAACTAAAAATGGATAAAACTTCTCAGACCTTTGCCAAAATGAAAGCAGGCTCCGCCGCTCAAGTCTTAAGTCAAATGAAAGTAGAAGATGCCGCTAAAATAATCATGACACTCAAACCTAAAACAGTAGGAAAAATTCTCTCTAAAATGGATGCACAAAAAGCCTCAGACATTACTCTCAAGCTAACTCAGGGTACGCCATAAATATGCCCTTCCCATCGCTCCGCGTGGGAATGCATAAGCAGTTATAGTCATAACCCGACCCCCTCAATCGACCCCCTCAATGTGGTCTAATGGCAAGTTTATTTGTTTTAAGTAACTGATATATTTCTTGAAGTATTTCACCTGTTATTATTTACCTGATTTTCTTCTGTTGCACTCTCTGCACAACATTTGGCAATTTTCTTCATCAGTTTTTCCACCCTCATGCCATGGTGTTATGTGGTCTGCTTCCATCTCATTTAATTCAAAGGTTTCTTTACAAACGCTACAGATACCTTTTTGTTTTTCATAAACTTTTTGTTTTATGGCTTCACTAAATGCTCTTATGGAAAGATATTTCTCTTTTCTCGTTAAGACATACGGATAGATTCCACTTTTTTTAGAAACATCATCATCGAGTATAAGCTTAGCTATCTCTTTTTCTATAGCTTCTGTATCAAAAACTTCATTCTTATATTTGTTGTAAAGTGTACCCCAATCTACGCCTTTCATAAACTTAGTTCTCTTTGTAGTAAAAGTAGCTTCTACCCAAGAAATTACATCTTGAAAATATCTCCATAAAGCACTAGCATTTTGGTCATGTTGATGTTTTGCCATATACTGCTCAATATTATCTTCACTTATCCATCTTATAGCTGTTTGTAAATAATCTTGTCTAATTGGCGAACCATTAAGATAATCACTACCTATGCCATAAGCAGCACAAGAATTTTTACTAAAGTATCTTTTGACATCACTTACCCATGAGCCTGAATAGACTGCATTTCTAAGTTCTTGTTCCGTTAGCTTTTCGCCTGCGATATTGATAGTCTTAAACCACTCTAGTTTTTCACTATCTGTACCACTACACAGATAAACCATAAGTTTATAATCTAATATCTGCTCTTTTTCATCATCTTGTAAATTATGAAAATATCTACCATTAAAAGAAAAATCACCCTCTATATATTGGCTTATAGAGATAGTTCTTTGCTGCCCATCAATAACTTCAAAATTTCCATCTTCACGAACTGCCCAATAGAGTATATTTAGAGGAAAATTTTTCATAATGGTATTAATTACTGCATCTCTTTGTTTGTCTTTGTAGATAAACTCTCTTTGATATGGTGGGCGAATATCTAACTTGCCATCATACCCAACAACTCCCGCTTCTTCATTGTCTTCATATCCGTTTGTTAGTTCTCGGACTGTGATTTCTTTGAGTTTTATGTTCATAGTTTTTTGTTCCTTATAACTATTCTTGCATACGGTACTGTAACTTCCCCATCTTTTATCATATACAAATCTCCATCAACTGCACCTCTTTTTTGAACTTCTTTTCGATATTTTTTATGCTCTTTTCGATAGGGTCTAACACCAAATTCTTTGCCAGAGTTAGATATTCCTAAGCCTATAAGTTCAAATTGTTCTGGATTAAACTTATTTAGAAACGTTATAGGAACACCCATATCTCCATCATAATCAAATGGAATATCTTTTGTTTTGTCTACATTAATAGCTTCGTAATTATCATAAGTAAGATATTCTTCTTTATTATATTTTTTATAGAGAATTAATTTGTCATGCCGTTTTAAAATATCAAGGCTTGTAAACCAATGTACACCAGATACTCTTATCATTCCATCAAGATGGTCTCCTGCTGTTGCGTAGTCTTCATAATGTTTATTAATAAAATGAGCTGCACCACCTTTAAATCCATAGCCTAGCCACAATTTATTTTCTTTAATTAATTTAAAAATCTCTTTATAAGTTATTGCATTTTGATGACCAACAATCACAAACTTCTTATCGTATTCAATTAGCTGTGCTACATACTCCCTAAAAAGTGAAAATGGTGGATTTGTTACGACTATATCTGCTTCTTTTAAAAGTTCGATACTCTCTTCACTTCTAAAATCTCCATCACCTTTTAAGTGATGAATACCTATCTCTTTAAGGTCTGGAACATTATTTCCGTTTTTATCGCCATTGTATTCTAGGTATATCGCTTTTTCTGTATTGTTTTGACTAAACAAATCTACCTCTTGATTTTTATAACAAGTAGTAATGAGTTTTTTAAGTCCTAATTTTTCAAAGTTATATGAAAAATAATGAAAGAAGTTACTAACACGAGGGTCATCGCAATTACAATAGACAACCTTACCACGAAAATGTTTTTTATAATGTTTGAGTTCATTTTCTATGTCAGAAAGTTGAGTATAAAACTCATCTTTTTTATTTGTTTTTGCTTTGTGTAAGTTTTTATTTAAATCTCTTTTTGCCATTCAGCTATAACCCTTATTTTACTTTTTATAAGTATAGCTATTTGTTTGTGAGTTTGATGAAAAATTGTATATTTTGATGAAATTTTTTTCTTTTATTTAGCTACTTGGTAGCTAAATATATATATCTTTTAGTAGCTTCTGTACTATACCTTTGGGATTTTAACTGTGTTGGCATTGTTTCTCTTGGCTTTAGCGCATTAAAACTTATAAGAAACATTCGTGTAGAAGTAACGCCCAGGTTCGTTGATAAGCATGGATTCATCTTTTGGGTCACCGCTTACAAGGATGAGATCTTTGTAGGTGTTGGAGATAGCATAAGTCTGGTTTGTTATATTATCAACACCGAGAGTGATACCAAAACCATTGCCTATATTGTGCTCAAGTTTAAGATTTAAGACAGCATAAGCTCCTAATTCTTGTTCTCCATTATCCGCATCAAAATTACTCCATTTATCAGCAGCAAGTCCCTCTAGCTTAAATTTACTCTCATCTGCATACTCCCAGATATAAGCCAAGCGTGCTTTGAGTGGCGCTATATCTGCTAGATTTGTATCATTTTGCCCATCAAGTGCCTTATCTTTTTGTCCGCGTTGATACGCCACGCCAAGGTCAAAATAGGCTTTATCAGTGACAAAATAAGAGCCGCTTAGCTCTACTCCATAGATTGAAGCGTCTATATTTGTAAACTTATTTGCTCCCATTTTTGTAGAGTTATAATAAATGTAATCTTGGAGTTTGTTGTAAAAAGCTTTCACTTTTGTTGAGACATCGCCTGATGTGTATTCTATGCCAAGATCAACTTGATAATTGGATGTAGATTTTAAATCAGGTGTTCCAACTTGGAGCTGTTTTCCCATATTTGGATCGCCAACAGTCATAATAGGCTTGCCTAAGATATAGAGCTCTCTTGCATCAGGAACACGACTCCCTTTTCCAAGACCTCCAAAGATATTAGTGCTGTTTGAAAGAGTGTATGTGCTAAAAACATTCAGAGAAAAATCTTGATAATCATTGCTCTGCCAAGGATTTTGACCTATGATTCCTTTTGGACGATTGTAAGTCTCAGGGGTTACGCTTGTTGAGTCATAGCGAAATCCATAGCTTACATGTAAGGCTGAAAAGTCTTGTTCTAGTTGGGCAAAAAATGCGATATTTTCAGTATCTGTGCTTGTGATGCTCACTCCCGCAACATTCCCGTTTTTCTTATAATCTCCATCCCAATTTCTACGACTTCCATCAAGTCCAAGAAAGAGTTGAGTGTTGTTTGTGATATCTAGGGTATTTTTAACTTTGATTCCATCCATAGCAGTTGTGAGCTCATTGGAGAAGATAGCTCCCATTTTTTGTGATGCGATGCGATATGCATTTGACATAGGATGATCTACATCAGAGTGATAGGCTTGAAATGCTAATTTTTTAGATAAAGAGCCTATATTCGCAATGCTGTATTCAATATTGTAGATATTCGAGTCATCTTTTATGGCATCCATAGGGGAGGTAGGATACATAACATCTTTAGAGCGATTAGCAGTATAGCTAAGTTTTAAAAATTGATCATCACTCAGATAAAAATAGATTTTTGCCATTAATGAATCTTTTGAGTATGCATCCATTCCATGGTGTTTGTCTTGATATTTGTATTTTGCCGCCAAAGGATTTTTAGCCGCGTATTTATCGACTTGTTGCGCTAAGGTGTCACCATTACCATCTCTATATTGCCCGCTTTTTTCAGTAGAAGCGCTGATAAGAAATTGCACCGTATCTGTTCCGCCTGTGAGAGTAGCAGAAGCTTTTCTTTGAGTGAAACTTCCTGCATTTAAGTCAATTTGTCCATGAAAATCTTTTTTTGGATCTTTTGTTTTAACTTTTACTGAACCACTTAGCGTTCCAAAATTTTCTACATCGTATGGACCATCTATAATCTTAACACTATCAATATTGTTTGTTAAAACATGTGAAGTTGGCGGGTCCATGCGATTAGGACAGGCCCCGCAAATCTTTCCTTCATCGATGGTGATATTGATATTATCACGTTTTTGCCCACGAAGCACAATATCATTTGAGATACCGCTACGGCGAACCATGGAGATACTAGGAACCTCACGCGAGATAGCCTCTGCTAAGTCAGCAGATTGGACATCTTTGCCCTCGACATCATCAATAGTAGTCGCTTCTATCTGAACCGTTTCAAGCTCAACTGCTCCAAGGAGTGAACAAGCCACAAGAGAGAGTAATAGTGTTATTTTCATACATTCAACCTTATAAAAATCATAAACGCTATTATTGCTAAGCAGTGTTACAGAAGTGTTAAGTTTACATGTAAAGAAAATGAGTATAATCCGTTATGATAAAATTTATACTCTTTATACTTTTGAGTGCTATGACACTTCAGGCTTCTTCGCAGAGTGCTTTGGAAAAAGTTACACTCCAATTGCAGTGGAAATATCAGTTTCAATTTGCTGGCTTCATTATGGCAAAAGAGTTGGGTTACTATAAAGAAGCTGGGCTTGATGTTCGCTTTAAAGAGTTTAATAATACAGATATTATGAGAGAACTTTTAGAGGAGAAAAGTGATTTTGCTATTTCAAATAGTATTATCATTTTTAGAGATAAAAAGTTACTTCCCGTAACACTTCTTGCGACCTATTTTCAGCGCTCACCCCTTGTTATCATCGCACAGCCTGAAGTAAAAAGTGTTTTAGATCTTCGGGGTAAAAACTTGATGATAAGTAACAATGACCTTGAAAATAGCTCACTCTCTATGTTGTTGAAATATTTTAATATCACTAAAGACAATACGCATATTTTAAAAAATACCTTCACAATGGACGCCTTTATAAAGAGAAAAACAGATGCAGTTGTTGCTTTTATATCCAATGAAGTGTTTGAGTTAAAACAGAAAAATATACCTTTTACGATTATCGACCCAGTAGAGTATGGTTTTTCAACAAATGCTATTAATCTTTTTAGCACACATAAAATGCTTAAAGAGCGTCCAGAACTCGTTCATAAATTTCTTGAAGCCAACGAAAGAGGCTGGGAATATGCTCTTGCAAATATTAACGAAGTAGCGAAACTAATTCATGATAAATACCAGCCACACAAGTCACTTGAGTTTTTATTGTACGAGGGGAGAATGACAAAAGAGTTTATGCTGACTAATATGTACGATATCGGCGAGATAAATGAGAACTTTGTAGATAAAAAATATAAAAAATTATTAAAAAATAATACAATAATTGCTCAAAACGATAAGCCAGAGCTTATTTACAAAAGTTCTTTTTCCAAAAAAAGATTGAAATTTACAGATAAAGAGAAGCTATGGATGCAAAAACACCCAGTCGTTAGCTATAGCGAAGTAGATTGGAAGCCACTCTCTATCATAGAAAAAGGGAAGATGAATGGAATTATGGGAGATTATCTTCAGCTTGTCTCTGAAAAAACGGGTATAAAATTTCACTATGTTCGCTCAGATTCTTGGCCAAATGTTCTGAAGAAATTTCAAGATAAAAAGATAGATTTAGTCCCAGGTATCGGTTCAAGTCAGGAGGAGATGCGACTCGGTTTAGTATCGCATATCTATGCAAAGTATCCTATGGCTATTGTAACGGGTAAGGATTATAGTTTTTTAGACTCTTTAGATGACTTAAAAGGTAAAACTATTGCCGTTCCAAGGTGCTATACAAGTTACAATTTTATGCGTAAAAACTATCCAAAAATGAAGCTCTTGGAGACGCAGAGCATAGATGAAGCGCTCCTTCTCGTGGCCTCAGGCGAAGCAGATGCCTTTGTAGGGCACTTAGCCGCAAGCTTATATGCCCTTTCAGCTTTAAATCTAAGAGACTTAAAGGTCTCAGGGACTACATCTTTTCTTTTTGAGCATAGATATCTTATTCAACCAGAAAACCCTGAACTTCTTAGCATAGTCAATAAGGCTTTTGCGTCTATTAGCACAGAGGAAAAAAACGCTATCAATTCTCGCTGGATGAGTATAAAAATAGAGCAAGGTATAAGTCAGAGTCTTGTCTGGAAGTTTATACTTTTTGTCGGAATTATTTTCTTAGCCCTCTTTTTTAGGCAGCGTACTCTTAAGAAGCATAATGAAGAACTGAACCGTCTTGCACAGATGATAGAGCAGACTCACGATTGCGTGATTGCCACAGACTTAGAAGGTGCTGTTACGCATTTCAATAGAGGTTCACAGATACTCCTAGACTATAGCAACAAAGAGATGATAGGTAAACATATCAAGACACTTTATCTTGAAGAAGATTACGATTTTATGGATGAAAATATAAAAATACTCAAAAAAGAAGGGAAGTACGATACTGCTGTGCGTCTTATGAAAAAATCAGGAGATGTGATTTTTGCTGATCTGTCACTCTCTTTGTTGAAAGATGAATTTGGTAATGCTTATGGTGTTGTTGGGTTTGCGCAAGATATTACGGAACGAAAAAAGGCAGAAGAGATCTTGCTTGAGCAGAAAGACAAGCTTGATTATCAAGTCCATCATGACGCTTTAACGGGACTGCCAAACCGTATGCTTTTTATGGATAGATTGCATCAGGGGATAGAGAAAGCAAAACGAAATAAGAGAGAATTAGCACTCTTCTTTATCGACCTGGATCGTTTCAAGCAGATTAACGACTCTTTAGGTCATGAGGTTGGAGACAGGGTGCTTATTACTTCTGCAAAACGTCTGCTTAGTGTTATGCGCAAAGAAGATACTTTGGCACGTCTAGGGGGCGATGAGTTTACTATTATCATGGAAGATCTGAAAAATTCCCAAGATGCTTCGCGCTTAGCAGAAAAAATTCTCAAGGTTTTAGAAGAAGCGATGCTTATTGATGGGCATAGTCTTTACATCTCAAGTAGTATAGGCATTAGTGTTTTTCCAAAAGATGAAAGTGATGCTCTTAATCTACTCAAAGATGCTGACGCTGCAATGTATAGAGCCAAAGATGAGGGACGAAATAATTATCAATTTTACTCATCAGAGATGACAGAACTAGCGTTTGAGCGTGTTGTGATGGAGACAAGTCTGCGTCAGGCTATTAAAAACGAAGAGTTTGTTGTCTGTTATCAACCGCAGATGGACGCAAGGAGTGATACGCTTATAGGCATGGAAGCACTTGTGCGTTGGAATCACTCTATCATGGGCTTGGTTTCACCAGCGAAGTTTATTCCTTTAGCTGAAGATACGGGGCTTATTGTAGAGATTGACCGTCTTGTTATGAAAGAGGCGATGAGACAGTTTGTGATCTGGCATAAGCAAGGCTTTAATCCAGGCATGCTTTCGCTTAATTTTGCGGTAAAACAGCTAGAGAGCGAAGATTATCTTGATGAGTTACAAGCTTTTATGAAAGAGCAAGGTTTTCAATCGCAGTGGCTAGAGCTTGAAGTAACAGAGAGTGATGTGATGAAAAACCCAGACAAGGCTATTGTGAAACTCAAAGAAATTTATGATTTAGGCATAGCCATAGCCGTAGATGATTTTGGAACAGGCTACTCCTCGCTCTCATACCTTAAGCGTTTTCCTATTACAAAACTGAAAATTGATCAATCTTTTGTGCATGATATTCCCCAAGATGAGGAAGATAGTGCTATTGTAAAAGCAATTATAGCTCTTGGAAAAAGTTTGAATCTAAAACTTATCGCTGAGGGCGTGGAGACGGTTGAGCAGAAAGAGTTTTTAATTAGTAATGCTTGTCATAATATCCAAGGACATCTCTACAGTCGACCACTTCCAGCTTCTGAAATGGAAGAATTTCTAAAGGCTGAATAAAATTGCATAGTGATGCAGTGTAGTGATCCGTGTTGGCGTATCAAGACAGAGCAGTCGATAGGGATTATCTCTCTATCAGGAAAACTTTTTGTAAAAATCTCTATCGCCTCATCATCATGCTTGTCATTGTAAATAGGCACTAAAACAGCCTTGTTTATCATTAAAAAATTTGCATATGTTGCAGGGAGTCTTTCGCCTTCAAAGTAGATAGGCTCCGTCATAGGCAGGGCTATAAGCTTGAAAGGCGTTTTTTGTAACTCTTTTTGCATGGCTTGTAAGGCTTGAAAATGTTCATCTTCTTTATCCTTACAAGTAAGATGCATTATTGTATCTGTTGAGATAAAGCGTGCCAAAGTATCGATATGACTATCGGTATCATCTCCTGCTAAGTAGCCGTGATTAAGATAGATAATCTCTTTTACATGTAAGTATTTTTGTAAAATCTTGTCAATATCGCGATGAGGGTTACGATTGGAATTTTTTAAGCACTGCGCTGTTGTTAGTAAAATACCCTTACCATTGGACTCGATAGCTCCACCTTCAAGCACAAAATCTACGCTTTCACACTCGCAGATAGCACGATTCATAGCATTGTCTTTTGTAGCTTCAAATTTGCCACCCCAGCCGTCAAAGGTAAAATCAAGCAGCTTGATCACTCCATTTTCTAACACGCTGATACAAGAGGAGTCTCTCGCCCATGTGTCGTTTGTTTGATATTGTATGAAATGAAGTTTATCGTAAGAGGAGAAAAAAGACTTTACATGTAAGATATCATCACAGACAATTACACAAGCCTCAAACCGCCTAATCGCCTCAATAATAGCAACAAAAGTTGCTTCCGCCTCTTCAAGATACGCCACCCAATCACTCTGTTTGTGTGGAAAAAGTATCTGAATGTAAGATTGCTCTTCAAACTCTGCGGGATATCGTTTATTGTTTTGCATGGTATATATCATCTTGATATTATAACCGCCTGAGTTAAAAAGGGCAACTCTAAATAACAGCTACTCTTCTATTTTTCTTGCTTCTTTGCCTTTTTTAACCTTCAATTTTTTGTATCTCTCTTCTTGCGTCCCATAAGTTTCTGAGTCATAATTATCTACATAGTACCATTCGCAAACTGCTTCATCTGGCGTAAATGTAACTGTTAAAAATCCTCTGTCATAGCTATTGAAATACTTCAAATTATCTATCAAAAGTGTGATCGCTTGTTCAAATTGTTTCGTACTCTCTTGGTTAGGCAGGCTAAGATAATCTTCAAAACCAGGAGATGTTACAGATGTTGTCGCAAATTCGACACCGATTTGATTTCCGTCTTTATCTTTTAAATTATTTGCCCAGCCGTTGTGCGTATCTCCTGCAAAAACGACTAAATTTTTATCCATCAATTTTGCACTTGCAAAGATTACCTCTCTCTCATAAGGGTACCCATCCCATGCATCAAGGTTATACGGCATAACAGTAGATAATCTTGCTTCTTCTTGGGCGGTTAAAGTACCACCTTGAAGCTTTTTAACCTTCAATACAGCGAGTTGGGAAAGAGAAGTATTGATTTTTTGCATTAGTGCCGGTTTTTGTGAGTCAGGAACGACATCCAACTGACCTACAAGCATAATAACTTCAGCAGGAAGATTCATGCCTCCCATTAAAACTTGCTGTCCTAGTACTTGCCATGTTGATTGAGATTTTTGCATCTTTTCTTGTAGCCATTGAAGTTGTTCAGCTCCAAGCATTGTGCGTTTGCTAGAGCTGAGATCTTGGACAAACTTAGTTGCATCAAAAGAGCCATCAGCCTTAAAATAATTTCCATAATTTAACTGTTTACTTCTGCCAAAAAGTCTCGTCTCTAGCATATGTAAGCTAATCAGATTTCCAAAGTCAAATGATCTAAAAATCTTCTTTTTATCTTCGATAGGTCGGATAGGTAACCACTCAAAATAAGCCTGAAGCCCGTCTGTTACTCTCTGTTCCCAACTTGCACCATCTTCTGGATTTTGATTTGCTGCTCCATCCTTGTAGCTATCATTTGCTATCTCGTGATCATCCCATACTACAATCATAGGTACTGCTTTGTGAATGGCCTGAGTGCCTTTGTCAGTATGATAGAGAGCATATCGTTTACGATAATCTTCTAGGCTCACGCACTCTTTGTCATTGTCAGAAGGTAAAACCCTGTTTATTTTTTGAGCTTTTTGTGTAGCATAAGCAGGTGTTTTACCATCACTCTCAAACATTCCATATTCGTAGATATAATCTCCTACATGTACTGCTACATCAAGATCTTTTATTTTTGCAGCCTCACTATAAGCATTAAAATATCCATATGGGTAGTTTGCACATGTAAAAAGTGCCATTTTTACTTGTGAAACATCACCGACTGGTAGAGTTTTTGTTCTTCCAATTTCTGATACAGAATGTTTAGCTCTGAAGCGATAGTAATACACTTTTGCGGCTTGTAAATCTTGTAAATCTACCTTCACTGTATAGTCTTGATCTTTTGATATTAAGATCTCTTCTTTTCTTAATATCTTAGTAAATGCTTCATCTTCTGCTACTTCTAGCCCTACCTTTAAGCCTTTGCTCTCGTCAAAAACACCAAAAGGTGTTGCTCTCGTCCACAAAATAACACGATCACTTAGTGGGTCACCACTAGCTACGCCATGCTCAAATGTAACATCGGCGTAGTTGCGCCCATCATTTGTATCACCACCGCAACCCGTAAAAGCCGTAGATATATAAAGTGAACAAGCACTTAAAGCTGAAATTTTTAAAAATTCTCTTCTAGTAAAGAGTGACATATAACATCCTTGTAATAAACATGCCCCTATTTTACTCTTATAAGGCTACATGTGAATCTCAAAATAGTAACATTACGATTACTATTTTTTTTTCATATTTTCACTTGAAATGCTAAAAGCTAAAATATATTTGACAATAGAAGAAATGTTATGGCACTCAATATCGCAGCGGCAGGAAGCGTAATGACCCATGCAAGCGCTATTGGTTTCATAAGAGCCCAGTTTGTATTGTTATTAACTAGACCTATTCCTAAAACAGCACCTATGAGTATATGCGTGCTTGAAACTGGAATACCAAACATTGATGCTGCTAATATAACCGCAGAAGCCGCAAGTTCAGCCGAAAATCCTGAAGCAGGATGCATTTTGGTAAGATTGTGTCCTACTGTCGCTATAACCTCTTTTCCTATAAACCAAAGTCCAGCAATCAATGCCACACCAAATGTCAGCATGGCGATTGATGGAACAGCGGCTGTGCTGCCCACGACTCCCGTACGAAGTACATCAAGCACGGCAGCAAATGGACCTATCGCATTAGCAATATCATTAGAACCATGACTAAATGCAAAACCAGAGGCAGTAAATACCTGAAGCCAGCTAAAAAGCAGAAAAGTAGATTTGTTTAATGATTTCCCTTTGAGTGTTTTAGCTAAAATATAGGTTGCCATCCAAATTGTTGCAGCTGTCATCATTATGATAAGTATTTTATTGAGAGTAGTAAACTCAAGATGCGTATGTTTTAAACCTTTGAAAATAAGCATAGCGGAGATAATTGTCGAACCAAGAGCCGCCACCACAGGAACATACTGTTGCAAGGCTTTGTAGGCTTGGATACCCTCCTTTTTTTCACTTATCTCATGAAGCTTACGATAATATTCTGTTTCATAAGTTTCACCTTTCATGTCCTCGTCACTCTTCATTTCAGCATCTCTTAAAAGTGCACTATTGTATGTAATTTGTTCGAGTTCACTCATTTGTTCAATTGCACTTTTATGCTCTTTTTTGAACTTTTTCTTCTCTTCTTTAATGTCACGCAGTTTTATCTCAGCTTCGTCGTTATAGTGCAATATATGCTTTTTTATCATCTTGTAAAGTAGATACGAAACCAAACCACCTAGTAGCGGAGAGATGACCCAAGATAGTGCGATTGTACCTATTTTTGCCCAATTGACCAACTCAAAGGCGCTTCCAGTACCATTTAAAACCACGCCAAGAGTAATAGAACTACCAACAATTCCACCTACTATTGAGTGCGTTGTAGATACAGGATAACCCTTCTTTGTCGCAAAAAGTAACCAAAAAGCAGCTGCTAAGAGTGCAGACATCATGATATATGCAAACTGCAAAGGCTCTATGCTTAGGGTTGAGAGATCTACGATGCCCTTACGAATCGTTTTTGTCACTTCTCCGCCAGCAAGCATAGCACCACTTACTTCAAAAATAGCAGCAATAGCCAAAGCCTGTTTGATTGTCAGTGTTCCAGCACCGACACTCGTACCAAATGAGTTAGCTACATCATTACCACCGATATTAAACGCCATAAAGATACCAAATATTGTAGCCAATACAAAAATAGTAGTATGGTTTTGCTGCGTATAATCATATCCCCAATAAAGAAAATAGCTTGTAACAACAAGCATCAGAACTCCAAAAAAAATACTAAGTTTTGAAATATTTTTTGTCATGTGCCAATCCAATGTAATTAATGACGAAACTTTAACAAATTATGATTACATTCTAATTACAACAGCTTTAAACACTCTTCTCTCTGTATAGAGACGCCTCTTTCTTACTGTTTACATGTAGAGCTATTTCCTCTTTTTCATGCACTAGGCTTCTTGCCACTTCTGGCTCTTGTAGCACAATGCCATCAGGCACTTTTTCAGAGTGGAGTTGGTAACGACAGAATTGTAAAAAAAGCTTATACTCTTTTGTTGGGTTTAGAATGGAGATTGGCTGTATCCCAGCTTTTTATGGGTTTGGATTATAACTATAACTCATTTTACTCTCTCATCTCTTGTGCTAGTCTTGTAATAATCTGTGCAATTCTATGTGAGGGGATGTGGATATAGTCTGCATCAACAATAGAT